>CAMCFM010000004.1 GCA_945874095.1 Candidatus Kuenenia stuttgartensis | reverse complement strand
TCGAACCGGGGGCTAGCGCCCTGCGGCTAGATTGAACGTCCGGTTTTTTAAATGAAATTCGAACCGTGGCTTTGGATTTTCTAGCCGGTCTTGGCGCTAGCCCCGGTTGGTTTTCTAAATCACTGAAACCGTGCGTTATCGCCCTGCGGCTAGAGTCCCCCCCCAAGGCAATCGCAAAAATCATGGCAACAGGGTTCATGAGCGGGCGGTTCCCAAAGTGGATTTTGAGATGGAAGCGGCGGTCAACCTGATCATCGTACAGAGAAACGACGGTCAGTCAAAGCACGACGCGGATTCTTCCAGATTTTTTATGGGCCTTGAAATGGCTTGCAGATTAAGGACTGAGAACCGGATCGATGGAAATTCAAAGGGCTGAAAATCTTGCCTGCATGACTTTTTGGTTCGTGGTTGGTAAGATGGTGGACTGACTTGGACTTGACCACCCGATTTGCATGAATTGCCCTGACTCGTGGCCGATTTGTGTAACAGTAAAGAAGCCTCATCCGCCTGAGCAGGAAACGGATCGTCGATGCGTTACCAGAATGTTTCACTCCCGGCGATCGCCTATGAACTGGCGCCAGTCGTCGTCCAGACCTCGGAGTTGGAACAGCGACTCGCCCCCCTTTGGAACAAGCTGCGATTTCCATCAGGCCAGCTGGAGTCCCTGACCGGGATCCGCGAACGCCGCTGGTGGGAGCCCAATTACAGCGTCGCTCAAGGCGCAATTACCGCTGGCCGAAGGGCTTTGACCGATTGCGGCATGACTGGCAAAGATATCGACGTATTGATCTATGCCGGAGTCTGTCGCGAATATTTCGAACCTGCCACAGCCTGCCACGTGGCCGACGCCCTGAAAGTCCACTCAGGGGCCGCTGTACACGACATTTCGAACGCCTGTCTGGGTGTCCTGAACGGCATGGTCGATATCGCCAACCGCATCGAATTAGGTCAGGCCAGGGCAGGGCTGGTCGTCTCATGCGAGTCTGCCAGAGATGTGATTGACCTTGCCATTGAACGACTTAACGTGAATCCGACCATGGACTTTTTCGTCCAGAATCTGGCCACACTCACCGGCGGCTCAGGCGCAGTGGGAGTCCTTCTGGTGGACCGCCGCTATTACGCCAGCCTGGGCGGACCTCGACTGATCGGCGGGGCCGTTCAAACCGCTCCTCAGTTTCACCACCTCTGCCGATGGGGTATTGAAAAGCTTCAAGGCATTGGTCTGTCAGAGTTTATGACAACCGACGCCGTCGGTGTCCTGAAGCACGGTGTGGATCTTGGCCTGCGAACCTGGCTGACGTTTCTGGAACGTGTTGGCTGGATGAAGGATCAGGTGGACCGCGTGATTTGTCACCAGATTGGGACAACGCACCGTGAGACGATTCTGAAAACGCTTGGTCTGGATCTGACCCGCGACTTTTCCACGTTCCCGTTTCTGGGAAATATTGGGACGGTTTCACTGCCCCTTACAGCGGCATTGGCGGCAGAACGTGGATTCCTGAAATCAGGTGACCGAGTCGGATTTCTGGGGATTGGATCAGGCTTGAACTGTATGATGCTTGGCCTGGAGTGGTGAATTCAGAGACTATGTCGACACAAACTCTTGCACAACCATTGTCCAGCAAAGCACTTGCCGAATTTCTTGAACGCCACCCCGGCCGCAGGTTGCAAGTGGCTGGAGGTCACAATCTGCACGTGATTGATGAAGGCCACGGGCGACCTGTGGTGATGCTTCATGGGAATCCGAGCTGGTCGTTTTATTACCGCAACCTTCTGGAAGAGCTTTCAGGCAATCATCGGGTGATCGTACCCGACCATATCGGCATGGGCCGGTCAGACAAGCCTGACGATTCCACATATGAATATACATTGAATCAACGAGTGGCCGACCTTGAATCGACGCTCGAACAATTGGGAGTGACCAGCGACATCACTCTGGTGGTTCACGACTGGGGCGGCATGATCGGGAGCACGTTTGCGACCCGCCATCCCGAACGGGTCTCGCGGATGGTGATTCTGAACACAGCGGGATTTGGATTACCGAAAGAGAAGATGTTTCCCTGGCCATTATGGCTGTCGCGTAACACGCCTGTCAGTGCATTGTTTGTCAGAGGTCTCAATGGTTTTGTCAAAGGGACAGCCTGGATTGGGACCACACGTAACAAAATGTCTAACGACATTAAAAAGGCGTATCTCTGGCCGTATGATAGTTGGGCGAATCGCAGGTCGGTGCATCGATTTGTGCAGGACATTCCGCTCACGCCCAAGGATAAGACCTGGCCGGTTCTGAAACAGGTGGAAGCAGACCTGCCAAAACTGGCCGCGAAACCGATGTTGATTGCATTTGGCCTGAAAGACCTCGTTTTTGACCGCCATTTTCTCAAGGGCTGGACGGATCGGTTCCCGCAAGCGGAAGTGATCCGATATGAAGATGCCAGCCATTATGTGCTTGAGGACGTTGGTCAGGAGCTATGGACGAAGATTCGCAGCTTTCTTGAGCGCACCTGACGATGTCTGAATTCGACGCCAATATCGCTTGGACATTGACCCAGCGGGCAGCGTCTGACCCGTCTCTTGCCGCAGTTCACCAGCCGGGAAGTGGTAAAGACCCGCTTAGTAGAGTCTATAAAACCCTTTCGTTTTATGATCTGGAAGAATATTCCAACAAACTCGCCAACGCGCTTTTAGACTGCGGCATAAAGCCTGGAACAAGGGCTGTGCTGATGGTCAAGCCATCGTTTGAATTCTTTGGGCTGACATTTGCTGTATTTAAAGCCGGTATCATCCCCGTTTTTATCGACCCTGGAATGGGTATCAAAGGGCTGGGCAAGTGCATTGCAGATAGTCAGGCCGAGGCATTTATTGGAATCCCGGCAGCTCATCTGGCTCGACGAATATTCGGCTGGGGCAGGGGGAGTTTAAATCAATTTGTGGCGATAAAATCGGGCAATCGCCTAAAAAGCTGGGGAGTTGGCTCAACCAGAACATTGAATGTGGCGAGTTTCTCAGACGCACCGCCACATATTTCAGTAAACGATAATCAGACTGCGGCAATTCTTTTTACTAGTGGTTCCACAGGTCCAGCCAAGGGCGTGGTTTATACGCACCGAATTTTTAATGCACAGGTGGCAGCTCTGCGCGACCTTCTCGATATCAGGCCTGGCGAAGTCGATCTTTGCACATTTCCCTTGTTTGCTCTGTTCGCACCGGCTCTTGGAATGACGTCTGTCATACCCAGGATGGATTTCACCCGTCCTGGCCGTGTCAATCCATTGGAAGTGATCGGTCCTGTCGAGCGATTTCAGGTCACGAACCTCTTCGGCTCACCAGCTTTATTACGCAGGGTTCAGGCATATGGGGTTCTTTATCAAACACGACTTCCAAGCCTCAATCGAGTGGTTTCAGCCGGCGCACCGGTTCCAGCGGATGTGATCGCCGGAGTCAAATCCATGCTAAATACAAGTTCGCAAGTTTTTACTCCATATGGAGCAACGGAATCTCTGCCTGTGGCTTGCATTGGTTCAAATGAAATTCTTAATGAAACTGCCGCCCTCACAGCTCAAGGCAAAGGCGTGTGCGTGGGCAGGCCTGTGAAAGGCATGCAAGTTGCAATCATTCCAGTGACCAACGAGCCGATTGCCCAGATGGCAGATACAACAATGCTGAAGTATGGACAAATCGGCGAGATTGTGGTCAGTGCCGATCAAGTGACTCAGGCCTACGACGCCAGGCCCGAGGCGAATGCGTCATCCAAGATCATGGACGAATCGCAGGCGTCTCCACGCTACAGGCACCGCATGGGCGACCTCGGTTATATGGATCCCATTGGCCGTCTCTGGTTCTGTGGACGCAAGGCGCATCGAGTTTGGACTTCGGAAGGACCTTTGGATACGATTCCAACGGAAGCAATTTTTAATCAGCACCCACTTGTATTTCGAACAGCGCTGGTTGGGGTCGGTGAAAAAGGCCTCCATACGCCTGTGATTTGCGTGGAACTGAAGCCCGGTCGTCATGATTGGGGTCAGATTCAGAAAGATTTGAAACGGATTGCAATGGAGCATTCGCAACTCGCTCAAATCGAATACTTTCTGCATCATCAAGCGTTTCCTGTGGATGTGCGGCATAATTCCAAAATATTCCGTGAAAAGCTGGCTGTCTGGGCTTCCAGGAGGATTCATTAAATGAAAGTTCTCGTCACTGGAGGTGGAGGATTTCTGGGCGGATCGATTGTCAAAAGGCTTGTTAAAAGGGGCGATACGGTCGTCAGTTATTCGCGAACGTCGTATCCATGGCACAAAGCGCTTGGAGTGGAGTCAGCCACTGGCGATTTATCGGATATTAATGCATTGACCATTGCAATGCAGGACTGCGATGCGGTGATTCATGTGGCCGCAAAGGCAGGTTTCTGGGGCCCACCGGCCGAATATTTTCAAGCAAATCTGGCTGGCACAGAGACTGTCCTTAATGCATGTCATAAAGTAGGTGTGAAAAGGCTGGTTTATACGTCCACGCCCAGTGTGGTGCATGGTGGAGGGGATTTGAATGGGGTGGATGAATCCATGCCATATCCAGAGCACCACGAATCCGCATATTCTGCATCAAAGGCAGCTGCCGAGAAAGTTGTATTAAGAGCCAACGGGCCTGAGATGGCGACTGTTGCATTAAGGCCACATTTGATATGGGGGCCTGGGGATCCACATTTATTGCCGAGGCTTGTGGCCAAGGCCAGGGCGGGACGGTTGCGGAAGATTGGAGATGGTCAGAATCTGGTTGATACGGTTTTTGTTGAGAATGCTGCATTGGCACATATATTGGCAGTCGATAAATTGAGTCCAGAGTCTCCAATTGCAGGCAAGGCGTATTTCATTGCTCAGGGCGAGCCAAGGCCGTTGTGGGAAACGATTGAGCGATTGATTGTGGCTTCAGGAGGCCCAAAAATGCCAGCGAAATACGTGCCAAAGTCGGTTGCAATGACAATGGGAGGGGCGTGTGAAATCGTCTGGCGTTTATTTCGACTCAAAGGCGAACCGCCGATGACTCGATTTGTGGCAAGCCAGTTGGCGACATCGCACTGGTTTAATCTGGATCGAGCCAAAGCCGATTTGGGATATATGCCGGAATGGAGCTTTGAGCAAGGCCTGAAGGCCCTTGAATTGGCTCAAGGCATTTAAACTGATTTTATTGGTGTGAAATTGGGGTTAGTGGGAATTCCCTTACCCCCAATTTCTATCAGAAAATCTGGGTTCAATTCATGACCGGCAAACGCTTGCGGGGGATTGATACCGAAGGTTGTGTTGCATTCGGTACCGAGGCGATTGACGCAGATTGTATTTTTTCCGCTTTCATGGCCTGACGTTTTTCAGCTCGTCGTGTATTCGCCGAAACGGTTTCCTGGAGCTTCCCAGTCGCTCCATTAAGTATCTTGAACGTATCTTTCTGCCTCAGGCTTACCAGTTGGAAGCTCGAGTACTCGGATTTACCGCTCGGGTCTGAACCGATCTGATTGATTTTCATGCCGCCGAGCACAATATCGGTCGCATTCCAAAAGACTTTCTTGGCTTGCAAGTCGATCACCGATATTCGGCCAGATCTTTCACGCGAAGGAGCCAGAACCAGTTCTTGCGTGGAATCGCTTTGCACGTTGGCCGTTTGAACGACAAAACCATTACGCAGATCTGATGCAACCTGACCGCCCAATTTAGTCGATTGCCCCGTGCGTGCATCAACGATAAATGCCATTGGTTTGCCGGTTTTGGTGATCAGCACATAATCCGGTGTCGTGTCTTTGTTGACATCAAATGTAGAGAGCGTGAAGCCGCCATGATAAGACTTCGGCATTAACTGAGTTTGCCACAGTGCGGTATGAGTGCCCGTACGATTCAGGCTGATGGAATTGCCTTTGACAAATAGATTGGAATCAATTGGCATAAGCACAAGGTTCAACCTGTCATTTACATAAATCAAAGTCTCAAGTAGTGTTTGTCAAGATTTGCCAGATTTTCTCAACGGGGTTCGAAAGTTCTTTTATGACACGATCCAGAGTGGGGCGGATTCCAATGATAGTTCGTAATATAATACTATGTAATGTGTTATGGATTATGTTTTCTATAACCTGGCGGGCTTTGGCTTTGATCTGAAAAAAGCTGTAATGTGATTGTTTGTAATATGCTACGTGTGTATTGACTGGAAGAATTAAACTCCATGGACTTATCCTGATGGAAAGTATCGATCGCAAAGATCTGCAAGTACGATATTTAGGTGCATTGCAAATCGCATTGCTTATTGCTCATGGCATGTTGGTGGCTGTTATGGATCAGGCTGAAATTAAATTTCATTTTATGAAGCCAACTTGCCAACCGACCAACCAACCGGGGCTATCGCCAAGCCTGGCTGGACAACAGCCGCGGTATGCTTGGCCACGGTTTGAGCTGTCTAAGATTCGTCCGTCCTTTACAATAACGCTTGTCACAATCGGGCCCGTTTACACTCCAGCTTACACTAAACTTTGAAAACCTAGGCCAATTCCAGGTGACAAGTGAACACCAGTGACGAAAAAAGCCTTTAGAGCAATTAGACTCTAAAGGCTTATATGGCTTGGAAATGGCTTGTTTTCCTGAATGCACCCGGCAAGATTCGAACTTGCAACCTTCTGATTCGAAGTCAGTGACTCTATCCGTTGAGCTACGGGTGCGTGGACTTATTTATATCAGTTGGATCACTTAAAAACAAGGTGGTTTCGTGGATCATTCCAAATTATTGTTCACGAGCCCTGTTTTTCCTGAATTCCCCCACCTCTCATCGACCACCCCATGCCATCAAGGGCCACATCGTGCCTGTCGGCAATGCGGCTGAGGCGATCCAGGACAAGGTTAATGCCCAACCCATCAAGTTTGTCCAGGTCCAATGCGTCTGCTTCGGACGTGATAAGATTCCGCCAACCAAACATGCCATCGCCAGAATCGCCATGTCACGTGAACTCACCGCCGTCGCCAGACTCTCAAATGAAGGGATTCTTCCTGCTGCTAAATCCAGCCCATGACGCATCCAGAGAAATAGGCCACAGGTGATCCAGACTCGGTCCCCAAGGCCCATCCCGCCTGACTGCTCCTCATATCGGAATAAGACGAAAGGACCGGTCAGTGCGATCCAGCCTGCAAATGCTGCCAGAATCGCTGCCAGGTGCGATGGTGGCCATGAGATCCAGCCCCGAGATACGCCTAGCCGGCCAAACAAGAATAGAGAAATCGCTAGAATCACCAGATTTGCCATCGGTTTGCTCATCGCTGGAGGTCGCGATTGCTTCGATGAGGTATTATTTTGACCAGCAGTTCGGCTTGCCATCGAATCGCCTCAGAACCATTTCCCAGAATCAGATGAACCAAATTTACTCTAACTTATAAAACTGAAGCGTGCCGGATTCCAGCTCAATTCGTAATCAATTTCCATTCAAGTGGCCATCAGGAATCGTTATAACCGTGGCCGTCGAAGGGCTGCCTTCTGTGATGTCATCCACTGGATCGGAAAACGCCAATGGAGCCTGCTCTTCAAGTTCAGGCTGAACGTTGAGCGCCACAACACCGTCAATGAAGTCCTTCAGATCGTCCATCCTGCCTGGCTTTCTGACAACCTGCTCACCTTCCTTTAAACCTTTGACAATTTCCAGAGTGTCCGGGTTGCCGGTTCTGGTCTTGATTTCACGCTTTTCAAAGCGGCCGTCAGGCTTGCGGACATAACAGAATTCACGGTCTTTTTCGACTTGAACCACTTCTGGAGAGATTGTCAGAGAATCCTCTCCAGATCCAGTTAGGAACTGGATTTCGGAGTTTAGACCGGGCCTGAGGTCATCGGATTTGCTGTCAATTTTGACGACACATAAATAGTTTTTGACGTCCTGAGCCATCCGCCATGAGGATGGGGGCATCGGGAACTGGGCGATGGTCTCGACATGGCCTTCAAATTCTTGGCCATTCAAGGCTTCCACCAGAACCTTGGCCTTCATTCCACGTTGGACTTTTTGAACGATTGATTCGCTTAACTTGACTAGAGCCTGCATGTTGTTAAGCTCTGGGAGTAGGAAGATGTCCTGTCCCTCGCGAATTTGCGAGCCTTCTTCAATACGCGAGTCCCCGTCCGGTTCGTTGGCATAAATCGCCATTCCGTCATTGGGGGCTCGAACCGTACATTTCGAAATTTGTTTTGTGTATGTTTCCAAGCGATCCTGATGTCGCTTCAGCCGGCTCTCTTCATAACGCAGCATGGTTTGGAGGGAACGAATTCGAACCTGCAAGGTGTGCT
The DNA here is from genome assembly GCA_945874095.1 of Candidatus Kuenenia stuttgartensis. Lineage (GTDB taxonomy): Bacteria > Planctomycetota > Planctomycetia > Isosphaerales > Isosphaeraceae > QWQI01. The sequence goes on along the minus strand of CAMCFM010000004.1, from coordinate 23,257 downwards.
CAACCTTTGGTCTGCTGTACTTTTCAAAGGTTCTGAGAGCGAATTCAGCTTGCGTTAACTGGAGGTCGGAACGCTGGAGAGCCAACTCTTCGGAACGAACGGAAGTTCTTGAAGCATAGCCTTTGTGGAGCATTTTACGAGACCAGTCCAGCCGACTTGTGAGACGGGTCGAATCGGACTGTGCCAGAGCAATTTGGCCCTTCAGGCTTTGAACCATTTGCTTGGCGGTACCGAGCCGATATTCGTCGAGTGCAATTTTTGCGACTTCAAGATTCATCTCGGCTTCGAGTTTATCGGCCTTGGCACGCTCGACGTTGATTCGCTGAAGCCGGGCCAGTTCTTCGAACTCGGAGCTGTCAAGCACGCAGAGGACGTCGTCTTTTTTGACCATGCTGCCATCTGGAATGATCTTCAAGATGGTGGTGGAGCTGCCGGACCTGATGGACCGGCCCTGAACCATTACCGAGAGTCGCTCGATTTCGCATTCCACAATGGTGTTGTTTGCGCTTTGGATTTCGCCAGGTGCATTCACGGAGGCGTCAAATTTGATTCGCCGGACAGGATCGGTTTCAATAGTGGAAGTGCTGTCGTTCTGGTTCATCCAGTGGCTGCGTTTTAAAAGTTGCGGAGCCTGTGACCAAATGAATGCAAGAGCCAATAATGGAGTGATAAATACCCATCGCCAGGAGGTTAATGGAGATGACATGGAACAGGATTCCTTCTGAACCATCAGGGCGATGAGCTGTATGGAAGGGGCAGGTCAGAGATCTCCTCCGATTATATCGACATTTTAAGGATCGACAACTCAGAGTTCAGGTATGAGAGTTAAAAGGTGTTATGAAAAGTTTGGTATAAAGGGTTTTAATTCGGTTCATCGGCGATCAAAATCAAAATCCATTTGCCTTGGGCGGGCAAAATGGATTTTCGGGGATGAATCGGATGCTGTGCGGAAATCAATGGCCGTCTTTGTGAAGTCGCTTCAAGGGGGCGATATCAGCGACTTTTTCTGAGGTGTTTTCCACGTGGGTTGGTTCGAGAATGGATTCGTGTTCTGAATCCGTTTGAACCACTTGCGGATCTGTTGGAATGAGTTGAGTTGGTTGAGGGGAGAGGGCGACGACTTTGTCAATCAACTCAGGCTGATCTTCGATTTTCCTGGGTGAGCGCAGTACAAGTTCGCCTTCCTCAAGGCCTTCGAGGACGGCAAGGGTTCCCGGATCGCCTGTGGTGGTACGTACTTCGCGTTTTTCGATCTCGCCAGATTGCTGCATTACGAAGCAGTATTCCTTGTCGTTCTCAACATGAATCACTTCTGGTGAAACAGCCAGGATATCTTCCATAACGTCAGTCAAGACCTTGATTTCAGCGGTCAGGCCAGGCCTCAGATCTTCAGGCTTGCCGTCAATTTTGACAACGCAGTAATAGTTTTTCACTTCAGGCGCGGATCGCCATGAGGAGGGTGGTATCGGGAATTCGGAAACTTTTTCGACCACTCCAGAATATTCCGTACCTGACTGAGATTGGACAAAAACAGCCACTTTCATTCCAGCGCGAACCTTTTCGACAATGGTTTCGCTGAGCTTTGAGAGGACTTGCATGTTGTCAAGGTCGGGCAGGTAGAAGATATCCTGACCCTGGCGGATTTCTGAACCTTCTTCGATCCGGGTGTCCCCATCTTCCTCATTGGCATAGATTGCCACTCCATCGTGAGGCGCTTTGACGGTGCATTTTGCGACCTGTTCTTCGAATTTAGCGAGCCTCTCACGCTGACTGGCAACCCATCTCTGGTAGTACTTCAGGAGATAATTCTGGGACTGAATTCTTGACTCAAAGCTATGTTCAGTCTTGGGTAACGTATACTTATTGAAAGTCTTGAGTGCGATCTCGGATTTGGTCAGGAGCAGGTCGGAACGCTGGAGTGAAAGTTCTTCAGCCCTGACAGTGGTTTTCGAGAGATAGCCTTTCTCGAACATCTTGCGAGACCAGTCCAGTCGGCCAGTGGTCCGTGAGGCATCGGATGTGGCCAGTGCAATTTGGCCGCGAAGTGTCTGTTGGTATTGCTTGGAAGTACCGTTTTTGTATTCTTCAAGTGCAATCTTAGCGACTTCAAGATCCATTTTCGTGTAGTCGTGCATCGAAGTGGCTTGTTGCAGATTGATTTTCTGGAGCCGAACCAGTTCTTCGACGGCACTGCTGTCGAGTTTGCAGAGGACATCGTTCTTTTTGACGACGGATCCGTCTGGAACGAGCTTCAGAATTCGCGTGGATGCTCCGCTGACCATGGATCCACCACGGGTGTAGACGGCAAGCCGCTCGATTTCGCACTCGACGATAGTGTTGTCAGCGCTCCGGATTTCGCCGGGTGCATTGATCGAGACATCGAACGAAACTCTTCGCACAAGCTCGGTTTCAGAGCTGCTCAATTCAAGCGAAGGCTTGTTCCAGTTTTGAGATCGATAAAGAGAATTGAAAAACCACAGGGAACCAATGACGAGGGCTGCAATGAGAGATTTAATGGATAACCGAAGGGCACGATTGCTGTTCATTCCGTACTTCTGCATCTCAGGGCTCCTTCAAGGCGCGATGACTGGTGTCATGGCTCGAAGATTCGAATGGATTCTTTGACAGTCACTATGACCAGTCAAAAAAACGTGGGCCGTTATGAGGGAGGACTTTTTCCCGGCCCGGCAGGTTTCTACACCGATAGTATAGTTAATTATTACAGATTAATCAAGCTGATTTGTTTGACACTCTTGAAATCTATTGTCCTGCAAGCACTTGCAAAACGATTTGTTTGACTCTTTTGAGAGGATCAAAGTTGCTTTCAGGCCGGGAGATGCAGCGGTTTCCAAGGTCAGTGTCGTTAAAACCATGTGAGATCAAGTTGTCCAAGAATCGTTTGATTGTGCATAATAAGGATATGACAACCAACACTGAAGAGCGTTCGACACCGGCCACATCCTTGAACAGCGACCAGCCCCGGAATCTAAGGAGGCAAGTGGAACTGCTTGCTCCTGCAGGACATTGGGACGCGCTTCATGCTGCGATTGAGAATGGGGCTGATGCCGTCTATTTCGGTCTCGATGCCCATAATGCCCGCGCCAGAGCCACAAATTTTGCTCGCGAAGAATTGCCCGAGATCATGCAGGTTCTTCATAAACAAGGAGTTCTGGGGTATTTGACGCTCAACACCCTGATTTTTCCATCAGAGATTGACGATGCCTGCTCGCTGGTCGAGCTTGCCGCCCGTTCCGGTGTCGATGCCCTGATCGTTCAGGATGTCGGCTTGGCCAAGCTGGCTCGCGATATCGCCCCTGGTTTAGCGGTTCATGCTTCGACACAGATGACTGTCACAAGTGCATCAGGAGTGCGTGCAGCAAGGGCTTTAGGATGCGATCGCGTGATCCTGGCCCGTGAGCTTTCGATCAATGAGATCGAAAAAATTCACACAGAAGAACCAGACATGCCTCTGGAGACGTTCATTCACGGTGCTCTGTGCGTGGCCTATTCTGGGCAATGCCTTACCAGTGAAGCACTTGGGGGGCGATCCGCCAACCGTGGAGAGTGCGCCCAGGCCTGCCGAATGCCTTACGAGCTTTTGAAAGATGGGGTTTCGCAAGATCTTGGGAATGTTGATTATCTCCTTAGTCCACAGGATCTTGCGGCTTATGAGGTTATTCCGGAGCTGATTGAGGCTGGGGTGATCAGCTTTAAGATTGAAGGGCGATTGAAGTCCGCAGAATATGTCGCCAATGTGACCAGCCATTATCGGAGGGCGATTGACGCTTATTTTAAAGGCATTGACCCGAATTGGACGCGTACGGATCGAAGGCGGCTCGAGCTTGCCTTTTCGCGTGGACTGGGGCATGGTTTTTTTGACGGGAATAATCATAAGCTTTTGGTGCGTGGAGACTTCTCGAATAAGAGGGGTCCTCATGCAGGGTTCGTTGAAGAGGTGCGTGAACGGTCGATTGTGGTCCGTTTACATGCGGAGCTGAAGGCCGGCGATGGTATTATGATCGACGTGGAAGACAATAACCAAGGCTCTTCAAGAGCTGTTGGAGGAAGAGTTTATGCGATCAGGCCATGCGAAGAGGACAGGCGTGCCAGCAGCACTTATGGGCCGGATCGGAGCGGACTTCAGCATAAGATGACGGATGCGCAGAACCCGAGCTTCAGTGGTCGCGTGCAGGTCTGGTTCATGAGAGATTCTGTGGACTTCACCAAAGTTCATCCAGGACAGTCTTTATGGCAGACCAATGATCAGGTTCTGGATCAGGAACTGAGGGAATCGTACAGCCGTGGGCCGCACCGGAAACAGCCTTTGTTTATGCGAGTCAAGGCCATATCAGGAAAGGCTTTAGAGATTGAGGCGACGACCCGATTGGGGATGAAGTCGAGGGTGGTTTCCACAGAGCTTCTGAAAGTGGCGGAGCGAAGGCCAGCGGATCAGGCCTGGGCCAAAGAGCATCTTGGGAAGCTGGGGGATACGACTTTTGAACTGACTGAACTGGAGCTTGAGACAGACGGTAAGACACTGCTTCCAGCGAGTCTGCTGAATGGGTTGCGTCGAGAATTGATCGAAAAACTGGTGCCTGAGGCACAGATGCTGGGCGAGGTGCGAGAAACTTCGCTGATGCCAATCTCCGTACTGCAGAACGGGATGGCGAAAGAGCGAAAGCTGGAGGCAAAAGCGAAGACGGAGTTGACATGTCTGGTGCGGGACATGGCCCAGCTTCGAACGATGTCAACACTTGGCCTGACCACGGTTTATGCGGACTTTCAGGACGTGGCGGAATATAAGGAAGCGTGCGTGCTGGCGACTGCTGAAGGCATTGAACTTTGGCTGGCGACACCGCGGATTGAGAAGCCGGGCGAGTACAACCTGTTCAAGTTCCTCGAGAAGTGCAAGCCGGCCGGGATCCTTGCCAGAAATGCTGGTGGTGTAGAGTATTGCACGAGTTCTGGGCTGGCCTGGCTGGCCGACTTTTCGTTGAATATCACCAATGCAGCGTCGGTCGAGCACTTTCATAAGCTGGGTGCTAAACGGATGACTGCGGGGTTTGACTTGAATGTCGGGCAGCTTTTCGGGCTATTGGACTCAGTGCCGCCTCAGTGGATTGAAGTGGTTGTTCATCAGAGGGTTGCGATGTTCCATATGGAGCATTGCGTGTTTTGTATGGCGATTTCACCTGGTACAGACAAGTCGAATTGCGGGCGTCCGTGTGACATTCACAAGGTGGAGCTTGAGGATCGGGTTGGTGCCCGGCACCGGCTTATGGCTGATGTGGGATGTCGCAACACGCTTTTCAATGCGACGGCTCAATCGGCTGCGGAGTGGATTCCAAAGTTTTTGGAGAAGGGCGTGGCGGCGATGCGTCTGGAGTTTGTCGACGAATCGCCCCAGACGGTTCGTGATGTGGTGATGAACTATCAGTCGGCATTGTCAGGCCAGTTGGATCCGAGGGCGCTTTGGAAACGGGTCAAGGCGACGAATCAATATGGATTGACGCGCGGAACGTTGCAAATCGTGTCATAATGAGTGTCATAGAGACCGTCTCTGGAACTAAAGGCATGGAGTGGGATGTTCGCCAAGAGTCATCTTTCAGAACATTCCGGATCCCTTGATTAAATCGGTGAGTGACTACGTGAGTTCTCCAATAGGTGTTGGCATACTTGGGCTTGGAACGGTCGGGCAGGGCGTGGTCCGGATTTTGGCCGACTCGGCCGAGATGCTTGAGAGGCGCATTGGTCGACCCGTCAAAGTGGTGGCCACTGCGGTTCGCGATCTCGATAAAAAACGCGACTATCTACCTGCTGGGGTAGTGCTTACCACCGATCCGATGGAAGTGCTGACCAACCCGGAAGTGGACGTGGTGTTTGAGGCGATGGGTGGGATTGAGCCAGCCAAATCTTTGATTCTGAAGGCTTTAAGACTTGGCAAGCATGTGGTGACTGCCAATAAGGCCCTGCTGGCCGACCACGGCACCGAGATTTTTGAAGCCGCTCGAGAGGCTGAACGAGCCGTTTGCTTTGAGGCGGCTGTGGCGGGCGGAATTCCGATCATTCAGGCCCTGAATGTGGGGCTGGCGGCGAACCGGATTCTTTCGATTTCAGCCATATTAAACGGCACCTGCAACTTCATCATGACAGCCATGACGCGCGATGGGAAGGCTTATGGCGATGTTCTGAAAGAGGCCCAGAGGTTGGGATTTGCCGAAGCTGACCCGACCATGGACGTGGATGGGACCGACACCGCTCATAAGTTGGCTGTGTTGGTACAGATAGCATTTAATCAGACCGTGGGAACGGATCAGATTTCACGACGCGGAATTGATCGTCTTGAAGCGGCCGATATCCGATTTGCCGGCGAGTTGGGGTACGTCATCAAGCTGCTGGCCAAGGCTCGCTGGCGTGCTGAAGGTCTGGAACTGCGAGTGTCACCCACCCTGGTTCCGAAGGGGTCGCAACTGGCCGAAATTTCGGATTCTTATAATGCGGTGAGGGTCGAAGGCGATGCTGTGGGCGACACCCTGTTTGCAGGCAGGGGGGCTGGGATGATGCCTACGGCTTCGGCCATGGTTTCAGATTTGATTGGAATTTCGATTGAGCCAAAGGCCCGCATCAGGGCCTCTGCCGAGCTTTGGAAATCATCAGGCGGGACCACCCCACTGATCGGCGTGGACGAACATAAGACTCGTGCTTACCTAAGGTTCCAGATTCCCGACCGGCCCGGCCAACTGGCATATCTGGCGCAGATTCTGGGCGACAATGGAATTTCGATCGCCAGCGTGATTCAGCATGAGCCTGAAGCCCAGACTGGAACGGAAGTCGCTTTTGTATCGCTGATCATCATGACTCATATGGCGACTTCAGGGGCCATGAGGCGGGCTCTGGAGCAGATCCGTAAAACTTGTGAACTTCGGGGCGAGCCGATCATTCTTGAGGTCGACGGACGCACTGGCCAACCCAACTGAACGACGAAAGGCGACAAATTCGATGTCTAAAAATGCAATGAAATACGTAATGGTGATTCCCGACGGGGCGTCGGACGAACCCCATCCAGCCTTGGGTGGCCTATCGCCTTTGGAAGCGGCCCGCACGCCGAATATGGACAGAATTGCTCGCGAAGGCGTGCTGGGGCTGGCCAAGAATGTGCCTGACCGGTTTAATCCAGCCTCGGATGTGGCCACATTAAGCCTGTTGGGATATGACCCTGAGGTCTATTACACAGGCAGGGCACCGCTTGAGGCGGCTGCGATCGGGATCCCCCTGGGGCCTGACGACTGGGCGATTCGCTGCAATATCAACACGATTCTGAACGGCAGGATGACTGACTTTACAGCCGGTCATATTACGAGCGACGAGGGTCGTCCATTGATGGAGGCTTTGCAGGCCGCTCTTGGGACCAGCAAGGTGGAATTTCATCCCGGTGTGAGCTATCGCAACCTGATGATTTATCGTGGGGAGCCTGGCGAGAATCCGTTTGACGAGAGCACTTTAACGACCCCTCCGCACGATGTGCCTGATCAGGAATCGGCGGATCACCTGCCCAAAGGGCTTGGTGGCGATTTTCTGCGCGAACTGATGGTCAAGGGCACGAAGATTGTTGCAGAGCATCCTGTATCGCTTTCCAGAACGGCGCATCATCCGTCGAATTCGATCTGGCTCTGGGGGCAGGGTCGAAGGCCTAGCCTGAAGCCATTTAAGGAGATCCATGGAATTCAGGGCGCGATGATTGCGGCCGTGGATCTGGTTCGAGGCGTGGCGCAACTGGCCGGCTGGGCGAGAATTGATGTCCCGGGCGCGACCGGCTATCTTGACACGGATTATGCCGCCAAAGGCCGTTACGGTATCAACGCAATCGATGACTACGACTTTGTTTGCGTGCATATAGAAGCGCCCGACGAAGCCAGTCACGAGGGACGCCCTGAGGTGAAAGTGGAAGCTATAGAGAAGATTGACGAGTTGATTGTCGGGCCATTGCTGGAAGCGGTCTCGAAGCGGACGAACTGGAGGGCATTGGTCACGCCTGACCATTCGACATTGATCCGGACAAAAGCGCACGACCGTGCGCCAGTGCCCTGGGCGATGTGTGGGACTGGCCTGAAAGCATCAGGATTGGCGTATAACGAACGGATTGCCCGAGAAGCTGGTGTGGAAATGCTGAATCCAGGCTTTCGGCTGATGGAGCGGTTTCTGGGCAACGGATCGTAAAAGCTCAATCCAGTCCTGGCAAAGTAGTGCTCCGTCAAGTCAAGATTGTTGGGTAGGCGGGCGGCACCAGGCATCTCCTCTGGACATCCATAAACCCTTAACCATTGATCTTTTGGGTTCCGTAGGAGACTCGAGAGCAAACTACCCCATTAATAAGGCTTGATGGGGTAGGGTGGGGTGAAGCCCACCATTCGTGGCGCGAACGGATGACGTCGATTTATCCGGTCATTCGTAAGTTGAAAATCATCTGTTTTTTTGTTTATGAAACGCAATCGATGATTCATTTTACAGACATTCCACATGGATTTGCGAAAGGTGGGCTTCACCCCACCCTACAGGAACTTTTAATCCGACATGCCTTGCTTCGGCGATATCGCACTTATTTTGATAAAATTTGACCAACGCCTTGCGTCCTGTGCTTTGGGATGTTAATTATAACTCTGAATTCAAACTTGATCGATTCGATAAACGCTGGATTTTCGCTAACAACGGCGATCCTGTTTATTTAAACATCCTTTTTGATTTGCATCGTAAGAGTTGGTTCACTTCCTTTCCTGAAAGTAAAATTCTCATGACGTTCAATCTGCCTACCCCCCCCCAATTTACCGGGGCCTTCTTCAAGCGGCTCAGCCGCATCGGTTGCAGCTCTCTGATGCTGCTGGCCCTCGCCGCGCCATTGCCTGCGGCTGATTTTACTGTTTACACAGATAAAACTGCCTTTCTGGCTGCAGTTAGTCCAAGTTACTATACAGAAACATTCGATTCGCTGGCTTTAGGCGAATCTTCACCCATTACCCTGCATTCAGGTGCAGAACAATTCGTGGCTCAGGCGTCTGGTAACCTTTACGTTATATCAGGTGGCGGTGGCAAATGGTTGTCCACTAATAATAGTAGTTTTACACTGAATTTCACATCTTTTGCAGGGAGCCCGACTGCAATTGGAGGATACTTCTTTATTACAGATAACCCCGGAAATATCATCAACGGCACAATCGATGCAAACCTCAATTCAGGGGCTGCTACATTCTCCGTTACTACCAGTTCATCCACAAACTTTATTGGTTTCGTCTCTACTCAGAATACTCCAATCACATTGCTCTCGCTAGGCACTAATTCAAATTGGGTCACAGCCAACGACCTTGTCGTGGGGCAAGCATTGGCCGTCCCCGAGCCCTCCACCTACGCCCTGGCCGCCATTGCCAGCGGTTTGATGGCCTATCTGGCCCGCCGCCGCAAGGCCCGCACCGCCTGATCAAACGTACCCGCAGCGCCAGCAAGGGCCGCCGTTCCATAGAGCCCGGCCCATAAAAACTAACCCGCAGCGCGAGCAAGGGCCGCCCGATCATAGAGTCAGGCCGCTTATTCCAAAGCGTCGTAATCTATCATTCGCGGCCTTTCTGATCTGCGTTCCTTACGTCTGAGTTTTTCTGTTGCGCGTCCCTTGCTGGCACGGCCGGTACGTTTTTAGGATCAGGCCGGAAATCACTTCCCGATTTGGGATGGTTTTAGTTTTCGGGCCAACGGCCAGAGATCCTAAAGCCCAGTCCGAAGGGCTGGGAAGATCTTTTGCACATATGATTTGCTTTTCGGCCTGAAAGGACGTGATTGCCGCCCTTCAGGCCTGAACCGGACTTTTGTCGCTCGCAAGAACCGGCCCTCCGGACCGGGCTGTAGGATCACGCCCCTTCTGGTCGAAATCTAGCCGCAGGGCGATAGACCCCGGTTTCGGCGATTTAGAAAAAACAACCGGGGCTAGCGCCAAGACCGGCTAGAAAGAAGCCGCAGGGCGAATCCCCGTTCGTCGTTGGGCACGGCCACAAATCTCAAAATTGAGAGGGGTATATTTTTTTAAGGGCTTGAAGTCCAGACGTTCTGAGGGATTTTGGCGAAAGGTTCAGGATGAATTCAGTCAACTTTTCAAACTAAGATTTGGTTAGGGCTTGACCTGAGCATGTAATCACACCATACTGACCGTCACTGACACGGAAGTCGCAACCCTGAGAACTGGACCTCAATGATGCGCTCGCCTTATTTAAACTCTGAACGGCCCCCTGAATGGCAGTTTTCAAGATCTGAAATTGTCTGTGATGATCATTTGTGTGCGGGATTGATGATTTGTAATCAAGGGTCTGGAGAATTGAGCTGATGAATGCCAACGATTTTCTACTGATCTTTGCAGCCGCATTCACAGTCTGCGTATTATCGACTCCACTGGTCACTCAGCTTGCTCGATGGGCAGGTGCGATTGACAAGCCTGACAATAACCGGAAAGTTCACATTGCAGCGACTCCACGGATGGGCGGGCTGGCCCTGGCTGTGGGATTGTTTGCAGGCATGATTATGGCGGCGTTTATCCAGAGATCGCGTGGGATCGACGAAACCGCACCCCAATGGGCGGCTCATCAGTTGGCGATCTGGGCGGCCTCTGTGGTGATTCTGATTGTGGGCGTTTTGGACGACACGCAGGATCTAAGGCCCCGGATCAAGCTGGCTGGGCAGTCTCTGGCTGTTTTGATCCTTTATTTTTGTGGAATCCGGATCGAAAAAATTTCCAGTCTGGGCATGTTGATTGATCTCAACGTATTTTCGCTGGACACGGTCCTCGCAGGCTTTGCGATCCATTTCAGCCCTGCCAGTTTTGTGGTGACCTGGTTCTGGTTCATCGCATGTATGAACATTTGGAACCTGATTGATGGGATGGATGGGCTGGCAAGTGGAGTAGGGCTTTTGGTGAGCGGCACACTGACGATCATCGCGCTTCATGGCGCAAACATGGGGCCAGCAGCACTTTCAGTGGCACTATCGGGAGGTCTGGCTGGGTTCTTGCTCTATAACTGGCATCCAGCCTGCATTTTTCTAGGCGATAGCGGCAGCTTGCTGATTGGCCTTTTGGTGGGCGTGATCGGGGTGGAAGGGTCATTAAAAGGGCCATCGGCTGTTTCGATCCTGTTCCCGATTCTGGCCATGGGGCTGCCTATATCTGATACAGCGATGGCGATTTTTCGACGATGGGTGAGAAACTTGCCACTCTCGGCGGCAGATCGCCGGCACATTCACCACCTGTTGATCGGGCTTGGTCTGAACCCGCGTCAGGCCGCTGTTCTGCTTTATTGCTTTTCAGGGTTCCTTTGCGGCGTCGTGCTTCTTGGGCTGGCTTTCAACCATGAGTTTCTGGCCCTCACGCTGGGCTTCTCTGGATGTCTGGCGTTTTTGATTGTCCTGATGAGCCGTCGCGATGAATTGACGACACTGAGATCAGACCTGAATGACCGGATGGCGCGTGGGAAGCTCGACCGCAAGGCGGCTGTGATTTGTTTTACGACGATTCAGAAGCAGGAGCTTTGTCGAGATGAGTCAGGCTTGTGGAAACTCTTTGCCGAGGCTTGCCAGCTCCTGTTAGTGACACATTTGAGTGTGGTGAATTCAGAGACTGGCGAGGCGATCCTTGAGATTGCGGAACCGGATAAATCGGCGAATGATTCACCTCTGCAGTGGCGATTCGAGAACCCGTGCAGTGGTTCACGATTTGTCTGGACGATGTGCGTTGCAGAGGATACCGACGTGGATGCAGATATCATCTACCGCTACATCTATCGCTTATTGAAGAGTACATCGCAAAAGGTTGAACAGATGCGGATGCGGAACGATGTTCCAGAGATGGCCAAATCCACTGTGGCCGAGGGGGTGACGGTGGCCGAGATTCGGCTTCCGATCAGCCCTAAAACGCTGGAGGCGGTCTGAGGAGTTCCCAAGGAACTTTCAGGCATGCTTGAAATGAAAAACTGAGAGGGCACTTGCGTTCGCGGGCTTGGTCTGACAAGAATAAGCATTGCGAGACAAGAGACTTCGATGGACTGACTTTAGACTTGCCTCAATGATTCCTGGCCGGAGCGCCTGTGGAGAGACGATTCATGGATCGAATCCCGAACAATTCAACACCTCCCTGGGCTCTCCCAGCAGGGAACGCGTTGGACCAAACCAAAACACCAGCCGATTATTTATCCGCTGTGAAGCGTCGGTTCTGGCTGGTGGCCAGCACGACTTTTGCAGGCTTTCTGCTGCTCTCACTGATCGTGATCCGGATGCCGGACAAGTATCAGAGTCTGGGCGAGGTTCAGGTGGAACCTCCTCAGTTTGACGGCCACGTCAGCGGAATGATGGCCAGCAAGATTGAGCAGAGAAGCATCGACGACCACGAAAAATTTGTTTCCAATAAAGTGGCCCGGCTTCGCAGCCGAGGTCTGGCAACACGGGTCGGGCTTTATGAAGAGGCTCGGCTGGACGGTACGGAACAGGATGTGGCTGACGAGATTCAGGAAGGCCTGAGTGTTCGCCCTCAGCCTGGGACCAATATATTTGTGGTGAGCATGAAGGGCCAGAATGCAGCCCGGGTGACGATGCTGCTGGAGAAGTTGATCTCATCGTTCAGCGAAGAGGTGAACCGCGAGGTTGAAGATCGGATCAAGAACTCACGAGAGCATGTAGCCAGCGCCCTATCAGCCCAGGAACGGGAGATGAGCGACATTCTGGATCGAATCAACCGGCTGGTGGTCGAGTCGAAGATTCTGTCGCCGGATGGGGAAAGTCTGCTGGAGCGTCGGTATCAGAATCTGCGAGATGCACTGATCCAGAAAAGGGCCAAGCTGGATGCCATGGAGCATCAGACCCAGACGGCCCGGATGCGTCCAGAATCGCCGATCGCTCCCTCAACAGGTGCGATTCAGGACAGGATCGCCGAGCTGAAGATCAAGGAGGACAGCTATGTGGAGCAAGCCAGTCGCCTTGAGCGTAATATCAGGAACAGTAATCGCGACCCAGTGGTGATCGACATTCGCAATCGGTTGTCCAATATTCAGGACCAGATTCGCGAGTACGAGGCCATGAGCGAGCCTCCACCAGTGCGTCTGACTGGCGATGTTCCAGACCTGTTCATGGAATCACTGCGAGACGAAACCGCCAGGATCGAGCAAGAGCTTGATAAGATCAACCAGCAGATTCAGGAAACACTGCCTCAGATGCTGGCATTCAGGACACTTGACGAAGAGCGGAAGCGAAAGATTCAGTCGATTGAGACACTCCGCCAGCAGCTCTCAAATTTTGACATTCTGACTAAAACGCGATCGTTGCCAGTCACGGTCACAGCCCAGCCGACTCAGCCCCTGAAGCCTGTCTGGCCCCCACGCAAGCTCTTGCTGGCGGTCTCGTTTTTAGGGAGTCTGGCCGGCTCACTGGGCTTGGTTCTGTTGCTGGAACACTCGGACAAGACTGTCAGGAGCCCTGAGCAGATTGCCGAGATACTTGGGTTGCCATTGTATGGAGTCGTCCCGCGAATCCGCCGGCATCCAAAGCTTCAAAGGGCAGGGCACTTATGGACAACGGCCGTGCCGCACTCGCTTGAGGCGGACTCGTATCGCAATCTCAGGGCCAGCATTCTGGGCGGGGTGTCAGGTCAATCGAAACAGCCGCGTCACATATTGGTCACAAGTGCCAAGGCTGGAGAAGGTAAAAGCACCACTGCACTGAACCTGGCTGCGACTTTTGCACGTGCCGGTGAGCGGACCATTTTGGTCGACGCCGACCTGCGAAGGCCGAGTCTGGGTGGTCTGGTGGGACAGGATCCTGACAGGCCCGGATTGGTGGATGTCCTGTGTGGCCGAAACGTCTGGCAGGAAGTGGTGGCATCCGGAGAGATTCCGCACCTGGATTTGATGACCACGGGCAAGGTGGGCGAAACACCAATCGAAATCCTTGGGAGCCGCGAACTGAGACAGCTTCTGGCAGGATTGGCCAAGCATTATGACCGGGTGATTCTGGATGGCCCCGCTGTTCTTGGTCTGGCCGATTGCCGGATGCTGGGACAGATCGTGGACGGATGCCTGATGGTGGTTCGGGCGAATCCTCACAATATCAACCCGATCCAGCGTGCCAAGGTCATGCTTGAGCAGAGTCATGTGCCTTTGATTGGAGTGGTTTATAACGGTTTGACGGAAGATTATCAGAACTGGTCAAGTTATGGCTCTCCAGCAGCCCACATGGCTCGTGGCAATGCCATTCCATGGTCACAGCCGGTTGGGATGAGCCCGATGGGGCAATCGGCACCACTTGCGATCAGTGATCGCGGCGGTGTTCGCGGGTACAAGGAAGGACAGGTCGTATGACGGCTCTCATCCGGCGTCGCGAATTCTGGCTTGAATGGCTTTGCCTTGTCCCATTGGTCATGGTCATGGCCACAGCTGGACTTCTGTTCGGCGGTGTAGCCTGGTGGTTCCGACCATTGGCCGTGATGGGCCTGAGTCTGGCCGTGGCGGGTGGGCTTCTACGAGTCGGATTCCAGAGAGGCAAGCTCTTTCTGAGGAGCCCGATGCTCCTCATCGGAATCATCGGTTGTGGCTGGGCCGTTTTTCAACTCGTGCCTCTGCCAAGATCGATCGTCGGTTCCATGGCTCCCCTGTCGCTTCAGGTGTATGGATATGGCAACGCTCCCGTTCCAGAAGTGGCTCCGTCAACCACATTTCCAGATGCTCCTCAGGTGGCCAATAGTCGCATCCCGATCAGCTTGAACCGATCCGAGGGCGTTAGGCGCATCCTGATCCTCCTGATGGGTTTACCGGTGTTCTGGTTTGTCGGGCTCTGGACAGATCGCCTTCCAAAGCTCATGACGCTGGTCAGTCTGCTGGTCGCTCTGGGGATGGTCAATTCCGCAATCATGACACTCCAGTTACTCGACGGCTCTTCCGGCCTCTGGGGTCTGTTTCAGCCTGACCACAGACTGGTGGTCGGGCCGGGCTGGGTCGACCTTCAGGCCGCTCCTCATCTATCAGACCTGGAATTTGTGGGATCTGCAAACTCGTCAGATCACCCATGGCCGATCGCCCGTCCTCAAGCCCTTGGGCTGGTAGGTATCATGCCTGGCGGGCTGGCTTCGTTTACATGCCTTCAATCCGTTGTCATTCCTTTGATGTTTGGCTGCCTGTGCTATCTGAGCCAGCGCAGGGGGAGCCGGTTTGGGTTCGTTGATCGCTTGAGGGATCGTGGAATGACGGCTCTCTGGATCGTTCTGGTCTGGTCGCTTTTCCTATCGACACTGATCCTCGGTTCCATTGGACAGCTATTACCGCTGGTTCCCGCTTTTGCTGGCCTTTTTATGGCCTTCATCTGGGCTTTGCGGGCCGACCTCGAAAAAAAGATCTCTATCGCCTTGGTCCTGATCAGCGTTGCCGGAGCTTCGGCTGGACTATGGATCAGCGACATCCGCGGAATTCATGATCAACACGGAATCGATTCCTTATGGGCAGATAGGCCAGTATTTGATGCGTTCGCATCCGACGCTTTTTCGATTTGGGAATCCAGTGGATGGACAGGTATTGGCCTCGGCGCGTACTCTCATGTATCATCCTATTGGAAGCACACCTACGCTTCTCCGTCAAATTCGATAAGTTCCCTGGCTCAATCGTTGATTGAATTTGGTGTTCCAGCGCTGGGACTCATGGCTTGCGGGAGCCTTTGGGTTCTCTGGAAATCCATCAAAGGCTTTCGCCATGTCGATGCAGAGCATCGATGCCTGCTCGGAACCATCCTTGGTGCCAGTTTTGGAGTGATGGTCGGGCTTTGCCTGCTGCCGGGTTGGGAACTGCCCATTCTGACTCTGGTGGCCTGTACCATTCTGGGGCTGGCTGACCGCTGTTTATGCGGAGCCAGAGATTTGTTTGTGGAATCTTGGGAAGGCGTGTAAGAAGCCGCCGACTATCTACTGAGAACGACCTCAAGACGAGATCATTGATGCCTCTTCCACAGCTGAACCTCCGAGACCTTCGCCGCTCTGACCTTCCAGAAGGTCGTTATGACCTGAACCGCAGCCCTGTGCGGATCGGTCGCGGACCGCGCTGTGAAATTCGCCTGCATACGGATCGAATCGCCGACGTTCAAGTGATCCTCCGCCGAGAAGGGGATCGCTGGTTGATTCACCCGGTCGGCCCGCCTGAAGGCAGTATCCTGAACGGTCAGCCGATGACCGAAACCGCCTGGCTGGATTACGGCACCACTCTCCTGATCGGCCATGTCGAGATCAAGCTCAATCATGCTGAATCAGGCTTGATTGAACCGGTTGCGGTGATCGCTCCAGAAGCTGTCGTAGAACCAATGACTCCGGAAATTGAACCGGAACTTGAGTGTGAACCAGAACTTGTACCTGACATTCCTGAAGTCGTGGCTGAGATAGTCGCAGAAGAGCCAGCTCCAGTTGTTTTTGAAGTGGCTGAGATTGTTGCGGATGAGATGCTGGAATCTGTGGTTTTAGAGCCAGAACCGGTTGTGATGTCAGCCCCTGAGCCTGTGGAACACGTACTGCCCGCTTATTTATCAGCTGTTTCGTCAACTCATCATCGACTTCCGAATCTGGCTTCACCGGTCGCTCCAACTCCCGTGATGGGACTTGCGGAGACGTTCACTTCAGCGGATATTCGCCGCCCGACGCCTCGGCTCAATACGCACAGGACGAATGTTCCGGCGATGGATGGTCGCGAGAGCCTGGATCAATGGGCCAACGATTTTTCGCGACGTTACCGAACCACCAAGTCTCGGAATCTCGATTCCTCATCGGACCTTTCTGCCGGTATGGCCTATCAGCCAAGGCCGATCCCGACCATGCTCCGGTCGAGCCATGTCGCCAATCTGGAAGTCAGCCGATTCATTGAGCCAGATCCGGAAATCAGAGCCACTGTGGAAGCCTCAACATTGGTTGAGATTCCTGAAGCGGTTGTTCAGCCAACAGTTGTGATCCCGGTTTCCGCCATTGTGGAATGTCTGACAGAGGTTGATACCAACGATTTTCAGGACGATCAGGCAACGGCCGTTGTAACCGACCACTTCGAACCAGATGATGTTGATGCAGACGACCCGGAAGTGATTGCTTATTCTTCGTATACCACCGAAGAAATGGCCGTTTTGGAAGATTTGACGGACGATTTTCCTGATACTGACTCCGATTACGATCCGTCTGAAGAATTTGAATCGCTTGGTGTGGCCCAAGAAAAAAAAACGACTGAATATCTGACGGAACAGTTGTCTGCGAATCAGTTTGAAGAGTGGCTTGGTTCAGTAGGTTCGATTGTTGAAACCAATCAGGCCGATTCTCCCGCAGTGGAAATGATCGACTCCGTTTTGGAGGATGATGAGGATGCTTACGACCAGTCGCATGAACTCGAAGCTGAGTCTGTCGAGATCCTGATCCCGGCGGAAGTTGTTCATTCTGAACTTACAGAACGCATTGAGACAGCTCTGGTCACACCTGAATCCGAGATTGACCATCCAGAGGAATTGACTTCTGACGACAGTTCCCTGCACGAATGGCCTTCTGTTCACGATATCCTGCGATGGTCGGCGGTTCGCGAAAGTCAGTATGGGGATCCGGAACAACTGGCACACAGCCAGTCGGAATCCAAAGAGCATGTGATCGAGCCGAAGCAGATGGTGCGGATGAATGTGCCAGCGGCGATGGCGTTATGTGTTGTCTGGCTAGGTGGTTCCGCGATGCTTGCGATGGCCGCATATCGAATCAGCAGTCAGGATGAACTGACTCAGCAGGCGGTCTCGGCCGTGATGGTTGCCAATCAGGCGGGTGGTGCTCCGCGTCTGCCTGCAAACCAGATGGCGAAAATTCAGGATACTCCAGCCTGGTGGGCCATCAGCGGGGACCAGATCTGGTGGAGGGCCACCTTCATGAGGATGCGTGAAACCGCTGGACAGCCAGCAACCATCCCCGGCGAAACCCTGGCAGAACTGGCTCGTCAGCGTGACCCGATTTTGCCAACTGCCAGACTCTGGAATGTTTCACGGCCCGCCATCACAGCGACTGAAGCGGAATGGTCAGGGCTGTCTCGCGACGTGGTTTCATTGATGACATCCGCCGACCACTTTCGCCGTATCGGTGACGAGCAGAAGGCCAATAATGCCGACAAAACCGCCTTGGAACTGGCCACGGCATTGGACCGGTCGTTCAATCAGAAAACCGTTGTTTTTGATGCCGAACTGGGGACGGGCCGATTCCTTCTACCAGGTCAGAATGAAGTTCTGGTGATCTTGAAACGGCTGGTCAAAGAGCCCAATGGGGCCGAAATCATCATGAAAGTCCTGCCTGAAGATCGGCCAGAGGTGTGGCTGACAGCAGCTCAGATTTTGAAGCAATCTGCCACCGGTGATCCGGCTCCGCTGATGGAGAAACTACTGGCCTGGAAAACTCCGGGCCGGGCTTCGCTCAATCGCCAGCATTTGGAGCAAGCCGTGAGGGCTGAGGCACTGGCCTTGAACGGGAGCGGTTCGGAAGCGGCTGATGCTTATAAGATGTTGACCCAAGCGGCTCCCGACTCGGTCTGGAAGCGGTCGTGGTTCTTTAATCATGGCTCGCTCAGCAGCCAGATTCAGAAGGGCGAAGCCGCAATCGCTTCATGGCGAAAGGCTCGGGGAGAGGATCCGAACCACGAAGTGGACCGCCACGCCATCCAGGCGAGCCGATCCCTGACAGGTAATCTGGGTGACGCTTCTGCCAAAAACGCACCCGTAAGGACCAACTGAAATCACTCGGATCAGCTTTCTCAGCCGTTTAAGATAAAGACGCGAACAGGATAAGACGCACCAAGGGAATCGGACGAATCATGGACGACATCAAGACTCAAAAACCGAAGCCCTCTCGACCTCCAGATTCTGGGCTTGTGCTGATCCTGAAACAGCAATGGGCCAGCCCTGAAGGACGCTGGAGAACGATCGGGCTTGGCGTTTCCATGGCCGTTCTGATCGCTCTTTATTGGGAGAATCTCAAGCACTTCACCTTCGTCTGGTCCAACGACGATAACTACAGCCACGGCTGGCTGGTGGCCCCGCTCTGCATTTTCTTCGCCAATCAGGCCGCCCAGCAGCGCAGTCGTTCAGCTAGTGCTCCAAATCAATCGTCAGGCCTGATGCTTGGCCTCTTGCTGATCGTGGCCGGCTTGTGTGGCCGATTGGTCACCGTGTTTTTGCCGATCGGGCTCGTCGCGGACGGCTCCCTGATTGTCTGCCTGGCTGGCGTGATTGCCCTGATTTGCGGTACGGAGACGTTTAAGAAATATGCTTTTTCGATCGGTTTCCTGGTCTTCATGATCCCTCTGCCGGTCGCACTTTACACCATGCTGGCCAACCCTTTACAGCTTGTGGTCAGCAAGGTGGCCTCAGTGGTTATGACCACAGCCGGGATTCCGGTTCTGTGCGAAGGCAACATGATGACTCTTCCAGGCGATATCCGCATGTTCGTGGCTGAAGCGTGTAGCGGGATGCGTCAGTTGACCGGGTTTCTGGCCCTCACGGCGGCCGTTGCATATCTGAGCGGAAAGCCGATCTGGTACCGCATCATTCTGATCGCAAGTGCCATTCCAGTGGCCATGGTGGCCAATATCGCACGTGTGATTGTGACCGGTCTGGTGATGTATTATGTAGACCCGAACTATGCCAAAGGTGCCTGGCACACGGTGGAGGGCATGGCTCTGATGATGGCCGGGCTGGCACTCCTTCAGCTTGAAATGGGTGTCTTGAACGCCCTGATGGAAATATTCGCGGCCCCGCCGGTCCCGGTTGGATCATCGGAAGCTAAGCCGGAATCAAAACTTAGGTCTGTTGTGAAAGGGGCCCAGGCATGAACACCCGCGCACGCGTGATTTTGAGTATTGCCCTGCTTTCCACCGGCCTGATCGCTCACGCAGCCTTGGAGCGGGCCGCCACCATCGACCGGCCCAAATTGAATCAGCCACTGGCAAGCTTGCCACTGGTGATTGGCGACTGGGTGGGCAGCGACGAGCCGATCGCGGCCGATATCGTCGAACGGGCCCAGACGGATGAATACATCAACCGGATGTACGAGAATCAGAAAAGTCCTGGCCAGAAGGTCTCGCTCTGGATCAATTACTCCAATACTGGCCTGAACTTGCGTCACTCACCAGAAGTCTGTCTGCCATCGAGCGGGTGGGAGCGGATCGAGTCCATGCAGGAAACAGCTGAGCTGAAAGATGGTTCTGAGACAGGCGTACCGATCTCCATACTGGCCTATTCCAAAGACTCAGCCGTCCAAAGGCTTGGCTTCTGGTATTACATTTTTGGCGAGCGATCGCTCCATAAAGCCATTCGAGGGCTGCCGATCACAAGTCGGTCGAGCCACGGCCGAACGACCCGTGGTTCGAGCATGACGATTGAAATCTTTCGGCCTCAGGAAGAAGGGCAAAACGAACTCATGACGGACTTTGCGCAAAATCTGCTGAAAGAACTTGAGCCGATTCTGCCCACAGAACGCGATACATATCATCGGCCCTAAAATTGATTTGGGAGGGTGCAACAATCTCCCTGCCAGAAAAATCACTTGATTGCCGGCCTGATTCCGTGTATCAAATCAGGTCATAGAAATGCTTCATGGATGAACACCACGCGATGATCGGCACACAGCCAGCCACAACTCGTCAACAGACTTCAAAGATGGACTTAAGTCGATCCATAGTCGTGGCTTGCCCGGACGCCCGTCCACCAGCCTATGAACTTGTTGCAGGCTTGAGTGAGAAAGGCTGGCTGAGTCAATTTTTGACGGGTTATTATCATAAGCCTCATCTTGTAAACAGTTTGCTACCGAAAATGGGGCGTCGAGGCCGTTCCTTCTTGAATCAGCTCGAGCGTCGTCAGATTGCTGGATTAGATACCGGTCAGGTTCAAAGTTTTGGCAATTATGATGCCTCCATACGCTTGGAAAACTGGCTGGCGAATCGTCGGCCTGGGCTTCGTGCCAGACTTGCCAGAAATCGTACGGAACGATTCGACCGCCAGATGGCACGTTCCATCCCCAGGCTGAAAGCCCAGGGGGCACGATCGGCCCTTTTCTTCAGCGACGTTGGTTCAGTACATGCCATGGCCGAGGCCCGCCGAAATGGCCTTAAAGTGGTGCTCAGCATGGTCACAGGCCATGTCGATGAAGAGATGGAAATTCTCGAAAGGGAACGACTTCGCGAGCCTTCATTTTTTCCTGTCTATCTGGGCGATGGCCGGCTTGACCTTGACGAACTTCAGTGGCTTCACCATCGCCGCCGACTCGACCTGGCTCAGGCCGATCTGGTGCTGGTCCCATCCGAACACATCGCAAAGCTCGTGCGAGAACGCTCCCATGTGCCTGCAAATCGAGTCAGAGTCATTCCTTACGCCGCTGATCCCGATCGCTTTCGTCCACGGTCTTCAACGTCTCAAAATTCCAAGAATGGGACATGCCGGTTCCTGTTTGCTGGTGGGATCACGCAGCGCAAAGGGCTGAGCGACCTACTAAAAGCATGGGCCATTGTGCGTCGCCCAGGCTGGTCACTTTCACTTGTGGGGGCGGCTCCCAATGCGGCTGAAAGTCTTGTTCCAAAAGATGATCCGTCGATCAATCTGCTTGGGAAAGTGGCTTATGGCGATATGCCTAAAGTCATGGCAGAACATGACTTGTTTCTCTTTCCAAGCCTGTTTGAGGGTTCGGCGGTGGTTTGTTATGAGGCACTTGCCTCGGGATTACCAGTGATCACCACGCCTCAGGCTGGTTCTGTCGTTAGAGACGGCCTTGAGGGCAGGATTTGTGAAGCTGCGGATCACAAATCTTTATCAGCAGCCATGATGGACCTCGGAACGGATCCTGAACTAAGGGCCCGGATGTCGGAATCAGCGAGACTCAGAGCACTTGATCACACATGGGATCACTACCGTGAACGTGTCATGCAAGCCTTGGAAGATGTGGCCGATATGTCGTTTCGTGAGATTGGGCCACTGCCCCGGCAAGGCCCTAAATGAACGAACTTCTGCCCGTTTACCTCACCGGTGGTTTGATTCTGAGCCTGACACTGTCAGCCATACTTGTGTTTCGAAACAGCTTTGATCCGTTTGCGCCTGTCTGGCTATTTTTGATTGGATTCTCTCAAGTCTATGTCGTACAGGCACTTTCGTATAACGAATGGGCGGTTTCGGTGCATGGCGGGCAGATGGTGGAATCGGCCAACTGGCGCGCATTCTGGGCCATTTGCGTCTTCCTGATCGCCTATCAATTTGGCCCAGGACGATGGGTCGCCGCCAAGATGCCCAGGGCCCCGGTGCATTGGTCCATGCCGGCTTTGAGCGGAGTGGTGCCGGTCATGCTCACCTGGGGGTTCTTTTGCTCGGTGGTCATGATCGTGAGCGGAACCACGGAACAGACCAGCAGTGGAGGGCACCTTCTACGCCAATTTTACTTCATGATGCTTGGTGCTGGGATCCTGCTTATGGTCACAGGTTCGCGCCGCGATAAGCCTGCCCCGCCAATTTTCTGGGCCGGTGTGGGAGTCTCTCTGAGCTTTGTCGCCCTTTGGGTTTTTCAGGGCAAGCGGTCTCCATCCCTGATCGGGATTCTGGCCTGTGCCTGCGCCTTTTACGGGCCTCGATTTAAGCGACCTCCCATGGCCGTTCTGGCCAGCCTGGCGGTGATTGGGAGCCTCGTGGTGGCTGTTTCTCTAGGTTGGCGTAACCAAAGGCTTTATGAGCGAACGGCTACGGGGTTTGTGCAGTTTCTGGCCGATTTTGATCCAGCCAGTACGCTTGTGAACCTGAACCTGGCTGAAAAAGAGAATCCCAAGGCCCATCGCAAAGAATTTCGGAGTAAAGAGACCGAGGAATATGGCGGGTATCTTCTCATGTTCTCAACCGTTCCCGAACGGTCGGAGTACGACTACGGAGCCAACTATCTACGGCTTGTGACCAGTTTTATTCCTCGTATCTTCTGGCCTGACAAGCCTTTGCCGGGTCGTGACAAATGGATCGCAGCCTGGATGGCCGGCAGTGAATTCAAGCGTGACGAAACTTTCACAGGCCCCGCCATCGGAATTCTCGGAGCCACCCAGCTTAACGGAGGAGCCGTTGCCACCGCGATTGTGATGACCGTGCTGGGGATCCTGCTCCGCAGCGGCTACGAATACTATCGAAAATATCAGTGGACATGCTGGGCTCAGGCCTGGTGGGCACTGACCTACTACAATGC
>CAMCFM010000003.1 GCA_945874095.1 Candidatus Kuenenia stuttgartensis | reverse complement strand
TGACCGGCCATCAAACCGCGACGCATTTCATCAAGCTGAGCCACTGGAATCGACTCATTACCCCAGCCTACTAACGCTCCTGGATAGTCTCCAAGTAACGCACTCACAAGACCTTGACGATATGTTGAGAGTCCTGCTGAAGTTTCCATCGACTTGGTACCCGTATTCCCAATCAAAGGAATCGCCTGATCCGGCATACCCAACTGGCAGTAGAGGTCGATCAGAACTGGAAGGATCGTATCTGGGCTGGAGCCGGTGGCCTCCGCTTCACGCAAATCTGTCAAAGCCTGATTCACAAGCCCAATCGACAAAGCACGGTTGATACGAACCGACGCGTTGGCCTGCTCTTCGAGGCTCAGCGAATTCATGTCCGTTTCCATCTGCTCATAAGCCTGATCAAGCTGTGCGACCTGAGCCCTTCGCTCTGCAGCGTTCTCCGTCTCAGGGTCGATTTCCAAAGCTTTCCGCAAGTGTTCGCGGGCAACGTCCACGGAATTCGCCAAAAGCATCAACTGCCCCATCTCGATATGCATTGCGGCCAGATATTCACGTTCAGCCTGAGTGGCCGGAGCAGGTGAAGTTTCGATTGCAAAGTGAATGGCAGCAACGCGTTGACGGAATCTCAAGCCCAAAGGAGTAGGCCCTGATTGCATCATTGAAATCTGGGCAGCGTTGGCTGGTTCCAGCTTCACGCCTGAATAAAGTGCCAATTCCTGAGAATGCAGGGCACGATACGCTTCTGCCAGAATACGGTAAGGCTGAGTCTGGTCAGGCTTCTTGGCGATGGCCCTTCTGGCTTCCCGAATGGCCGCAATGCATTCTGCTGGAGAAGGCAAAGTTCGGACATTTGGGTCCACCGTTTTGCCTGGCTCGTTCAACCGGCGATATGCGGCCTGAGCATGTGGCTGAACCATCCCAAGTGCTTTGGTGGCAATCACCTTGTCGAGAACACTGGCCGAGGATGGTGGACGGTCGAACGCTGGAAGTTTGTCTTCGCTTGCGTAAACGATCCGATCAGCATCAAGCCGATTTGCTTTGAAATAAGCCAGATCTTCCGCTTTCGCATCCGATCGACCGAAGATTGCAACCACTCCATCATCGTAAATCGGGATCCAGTTTACGCTTTGACTGAGCCTTGAAAGTGTTTTCAAAGCACTCTCTTCGGTGAACGATGTGGTCATGGCCTGAACCATCACCGCTGTGATCCCATATTTATCGAGAATCGGACGCCAGACTGTCGAATCGTCGTCGCGTAAAGCACCTCTCAGTGAATCGCGTTCGTTTCGAATCGATTCCGTGAAAAGGTTGCGACGATCATCCAGAAATGTTTTTCTTCCAGGGTATGCTCGCCAGAGCAACATGTCGCCCTGTGCTGAGTTCCAGTTGAAAACCTGGCCACTGAGCTTGGACTCCTTGACGAAGTCAGCGGCTTCAAATGCGTATCGGTCCGGATTAAATCCAAGACCAAACGTCGCAGCACCTTCAGATAATCCATAACCAGTGATGTGTTGAGCCGCCAATCCGAACAGGACCAGAATGGTGACCCCACGGCCACCGATCGAAAATGCCGCCCATTTCCATCCAAGATGCCCTTCGGAGCCGAACGAATCGGCAAACCATTCTTCCATGTTCAAGCCGACAATCACGGCGAGAACCAGGGCAAATTCGCCGTTGTAACGCATCCAGATGACAAAGCCGAGGCTGGAGAAAATGAACAGCATGAGCCGGTCGAGCCGGAAGCGATCAATATTCAGCCAGAAGGTGACAGCACCAATGATGATCAGCGATATGAGCCTAAGCAGGAAGGCATTACGAACATCGCCATCTTTGATTTGAATCGAACCGAACAGGCCGCCTGGGATCAATGTGTATTGATTCGCGATTCGGAACATGGCCCCATAGGCATGAATGGTCCATGGGTTGATCAGGCAGGCAGCGATGGACGCCCCAAGAATCGGGGCAATTTTAGAAGGCGTAAAAGCGGGGTTGAACTTCTTCCCACCGATGATCAGGCCGATTCCCCAGCCAATCGTCAAGAGAAGTCCAAATCCAGCGGAGGCATCAAAATTGACCCAGAACGGGAAAATCGCAGGGATTGCCCAAAACGCCCAGGAACGGCCTTTGTCTGTGGCGAGGAACATGAATCGCAGGAGTAAGGAGAGGAAGAAAACGCCCCAAAGGTCGGTGCCGACCACTCCGGCCCCGAGGCCCATGATCACAGCCAATCCAAGCAGAAGGCTGCGACCCCATAAACCCTGCTTGGTTTTGCCAATCGAGAGAAGGATCAGAAAGGTCAACAGGCGAACGATGGCATGTACGATGGTCACGGCAGAGGCGCCATATTGGTCGGCTTTTTCAGGGGCGGCAAACGATTTACCGAGCCGAAATGAGGCTGCACTGATGGTGTCAAACATCCAGCCCAGATTTACCCACCGCTGACCTTCGCTGGTGTAGGAAAGGGTATCAGTGGTTTCCGGAAAGCCTTTGCTGAGCGTGATTTCACCTGAGCGGAGGCTGGCGAAAATCGCACTTTCCTCAAACAGGTTCAAACTATTCACAACCACCAGGACAAGCAAGCCGATGGCAACATAAATGTTGTAATAGTTGTTCCATTCCACGACGCGTTCGGGCGTCCAAGGTTCAGGTGGAGTTGCTTCCGGTGCTGATTCGGATTCCACTTGGGGTTGCAAAGACTCGTCCGATGGCTTTGTGGCGTCGTTGGACATCGCTTTTTTCTGATTTTTCAAGATGAATTGAGCGAGATCTGAAGGATGATCAAGAACGTTCAGGAACGGATACGAAATCACCAACCTGAATTTGTTCTTGTGATACTGATAACCTACTCTTTTCAAGGCCATTTGGTCAAGTAGGCATACGTCATGAAACCGAATCATGCCAGCGATCTTTTGACATTTCTTGCAAATGGCCTTTCAAATCGCGGTCAGGGCAAATGCGGAGATGGGCTTTGGAGGTAGCGAAAGAGATCGCGAATCTCTGTGTCAGAGAGCTTGTCAAGTATCCCTTCAGGCATCAGCGAAACCTCTGAAACCTTCATCTCTTCCACTTCACCTTTGGGCACCTTCGTCACTTGCCGGACAACATCAATCACACTCACAACCGAATCCGACCTGTCAGCCAGAAGGCCGTGCAGAACTCGCCCGTCCTTCAGGGCCACCTGAACGGATTGATACTCCCCACGCACCTGCGAACTAGGGTCGACAATGCTCGTCAGAAGAAAATCGAGGTTGCCCCTATCGGCCCCGTTCAATTCCGGACCAAGTGCCATCCCATCTCCAAATAGCTGGTGACATGTCGCACAATTCTTCTTAAAAACTTCCTTGCCCCTCAGAGCCACGCCCTTGTCACCTTCTGGTAAAACGCCTCGGATTTCCGCAATCCGGCGTACCCTCGATTCACTCGTAGGACGAAGTGGTCGCCCCCAGATCTGCTCCAGACGCGCTGATAGTGCCTTATCTCCAAGTCGATCTATGCCCTGAGCTTGCGCTGATGAAAGCTGAGTCTTCTGAACTTTACCTGACTCGATCGCCTTCAGTAAACTCAAAGCCCAGGCTGGACGGGTCGCCAAGGTGGCCACCACTTTCTGCTGAAGATCGGCCGGCCAGTCTGGGTACTTTTGCAACAGCAATTCGGCAATCGCATCGTTCCTCACACCTGCCAGTGCCGTCAGGACATCGCCTGTCAAGGCCACGGGAGTCTGCGGATCGTGGAGCAATTTCTCAAGCACAGCCCCTGTATTTTCAGACTTGGAGGCAGTCACTCCGCCCAGCAAGCCCCGGCGGGTGGCGATCGGAGTGGCTGGATTCAAGACCAGTCCAGTCGCTCTCTGTACAGCTTTGTTCTGGCCGAACTTGAGTGCAGCACGAAACATCGGAGTATCTGTACCAGCCGATTCAGAAGCCTCTCCCAATCGCTTTTTCCAAGCTTCAGGCAATTGTTTCGAAGCCGGTAACGAAGCCCCCTGCTCGATCTCCTTCGCAATGACCGCTTGCTCCGAAATGGTTCCAAGCTCATAAAGCTGATTTAGCCTAAGCCATGATTCTGTATTGGCTTGCGCGGTCATCATTCGGGCCAGACGAGGCACGAGCGTATCGCGTACCAGCGGCCGATTGCGGACGGACGACCCGCCGAGCCACTCCATCATGACCTCTGGCAATTCCAGGAAGTGGTGCTGAACGGTCCACCAAATTGTGAGCGGAATGAAGCCGTCTTTGGCATCTTCGTCATGGGCCGTCAGCTTGTCAAGAATCGGTAACATCATGCCAGTTGGCCACCTACGGCAACTTGCAGCCAATTGAAGACGCACAGCAGGCGAATTTTCGTCAGACGCCAGCTCCTCCAACTTATCTGCCAGGGCGCGAGTGAGTTTATTATCATTGCCCAGAAAGCGAATCGTCCATTCGCGGATCGGAGCCGATGGATGCTTGAGAAGCTTCATGACCAATGTTTTATCGTGCAAACCCATAGCACCTAAAGCCCATAGACGATTGAGTTTAGACTCCTGATTTCGATCCGTCTCAAAGAACAGGCTTTCAGCCAGAGATGTGGCAATTTTCGAGTCGTTACGAAACAGGAGTTCTTCCAGCGCCTGACGGGCAAAAAATGGGTGTGGCTGGTCGAGCCGCGCGACGAGTTGTTCGACCGACTCTTCTGTCAGATCATACTTTACAGCCGGTTTAGTCCCCATGGGAGCGATGCGATAGATTCGGCCGTTGGATTTATCCCAGTTGTCACGAGGATCAAGGTGACTCGCGCGTTTATCGTACCAATCCACCACATAAACCGCATCATCAGGCCCTGTCAGGAGATCAATAGGCCTAAACCACGGGTCGTTGGCCTGAATCAAGGTACCTCCAAACGAGCCACCATAGGTAGAACCAACTGGCTTGATCTTGTGCCAGTAAACCGTGTTGGAGAGAAGATTTCCGCCGATAAATGCGTCTTGAAATTCGGATGGCAACGCAGCACCCCGATAGAAGATTCCACCAGGCGTGACGTGCCCGCCTTTCTTGCTGCCTTCGTAGGGTATGCAATCGAAATAACCATAAGAATAAGGGTTATGAAGTGGCCCGTGTTTGGAAAATCCTTTCCAGTAATTTCCGCCCTGAGTCATGTGGAACGTGATGAACCCACCATTTGACGAACCGAAGGCCTGGCCTGATTTGTCAAAGTCGAGGCCCCAGGTGTTCCCACCACCTTCCGCAAACAACTCAAAGCGTTTGTTAGGATAATGATACCTCCAAATGCCCTGCTGAAATTCTACCCCTTGAATCCGGGCCGTGACAGTCGACCCCTGTGCCCCATAAAGCCATCCGTCAGGGCCCCAGGCAAGTGAATTGACTACGGCGTGCGCGTCTTGGAGTCCAAATCCTTTGAGAAGCACCTCAGGATCACCGTCCGGCTTATCGTCATGATTTTTGTCTGAATAGTGCAGTAAATAAGGGGCCTGACCAACAAAAACGCCGTCGTACCCCACCGCAATCGCACTGGCCAGATTCAAACCTTCCAGAAACGTGGTCACTTTATCAGCTTTGCCATCACCGTCTGTATCTTCAAGAATTTTAATTCTGTCTTTACCACGAGGCCCCCTGGGAGGAGGCTCAGGGATCCTGTCATACTCTGTCCGCAGGTAAACATCAACTGTCAAAGGCTTTAAACCCTCTGGGACTGGATACTGCAAGTACTCGATCACCCAGAGTCGCCCCTTGTGGTCCCAGCATGATGCAACTGGCTGCCTGATCTCAGGTTCCGACGCAAAAACATTGACCTCAAAGCCTTCTGGCAAGGTCATGCGCCGGGCTGCTTCCTCAGGACTCAAGCCTTGAGCCTGTAACGAGATCAGAAAACAAAACTGCCCCAGAACAGATACGATCCGGAGTCGAACCAAAAGCTTTGACAGATAAGATTGCACTTGGAAGAGTCTCCGAAACTTAGGGAGGGAGCGAGGATGGAATCCGAAATCTAACACAACCCAAGACCTCGGTCGAGTATATTCACTCAGAAATCACCATAAGTTTTCAAATACTCGCTTGATCGGCCCGGATTTGTTAGGATTGGACTTGAACCTCGATTTCAATCGTCATTTTTGGATAGAAAATCGACCTCGATGCCGATCATCCAGCCGACACCTCTGATCCTGGCCAGCGCGTCGCCCAGACGCGCTCAACTCATGATACAGCATGGACTTCAATTTGATGTCCAGCCCTCGAATTATGAAGAGCCAGAGCCATTGGTGGATCAGGATGTTCGACATTATGTCTCGCAACTCGCCTGGAATAAGGCCTGGGATGTGGCCAGGGCGACAACAAATGGCTGGATTCTCGCTGCGGACACGGCGGGCGACCTTGACGGGATGGCACTCAACAAGCCCATTGACAGGGCCGATGCCGAACGGATGCTGAGACTTCAGGAGGGCCGGAATATTGCGATTCATACCGGCGTGTGCCTCATGAATGCTGGTTCCAGCAAGTGGTTCAGCTTTGTCGAAACTAGCCTGATTCGGATGCGGCCATTGACCGATGCCGAGCGTCTGGCGTATCTTGAGTCAGGACAGTGGACAGGTAAAGCGGGCGGATACGGAGTTCAGGACAATGACCCGATCGTGACCACGCTTTCAGGGACATGGTCAAATGTGGTTGGCCTTCCTGTGGAATCTTTGCTCATCCTGTTCAAGCAGGTCTGCTGAAGCCGTTTGATATCCGAAAAAATAGTCTCAAACCAGATGGCGGCACAAGGATGTCTGAAGTCATGAAAAGTCCCACCAGTACGCATCTTACAGGTTATCGAACTGGCATCATCGCATCGGGCCTGATCATTCTTGGCCTTTGCTTTGTCATGACGGGTGAAAAAAGTATGCAACCCGTTGAAGGACAGACCACTCAAAAAACTGGTACATTAAAGCCAGCTGCAATCGACGGCGGACGAGCCTATCAATATCTGAAAGAGATCTGCGCCATTGGCCCACGTACAGCCGGCTCTGCTGCCAACGAACGTCAACGCCTGATGGTGGCTGAGCATTTTAAGAAAAATGGGCTGACGATCGTGGATCAACCCTTCATCGGAATCGATCCTGCGAGCCGCGAACGCAAAAACATGGTGAACCTGATCGGTTCGTGGAAGCCAGAACGTACGCGAAGAATTCTCCTGAGTGCCCATTATGACACCCGCCCATTCCCTGACGAAGAAACTGACCCTGACAAACGTCGTGGCAGATTCATAGGGGCCAACGACGGAGCCTCGGGAGTTGCTCTTCTGATGGAGATCGCAAACCACCTTCCCAAGATGGAAACCGAGTGGGGCGTTGACCTTGTGCTTTTCGATGGCGAAGAGCTGGTCTATGGCGACAAGGGCGATTATTTTCTAGGTTCACGCCACTTTGCCCGCCAGTATCTGGCCGAAAAAAAAACGCGGAAATGGGATTATGAAGCCGGACTTGTATTAGACATGGTCGCCGATAAGGATTTGATGATCACTCAGGAACAATATAGCCTGGAATATGCTCCCAAGGTGGTTCGCGAGATTTGGGATGCTGCTGAAAAGCTTGGTGAAAAACGATTCCGCAAGCGAGTCGGTCCAGCCGTTCTGGACGATCACATCCCTCTCAATCAAGCTGGAATTCCAACCGCCGACATCATTGATTTCGACTATCCTGCCTGGCACACCGTGGACGATGTCCCAGAACGCTGCTCAGGAGAAAGCATGGCCGCCGTGGGAAGAGTCGTCACCGCATGGCTCGAAATTGGCCCACCTCCCAAACGCCGCTGAGTTTTTATACGCAACCGGATTTCATAAAAAAGGATGCCTGTCGATCTCAAATGCCTTGATTGCAAGAAAATCCTTGCCTGGCCTGACATTCATGAAATGAATGTCGTATGCCAATGTGGAAAAACCTATCCGGTTCGCTTGGGAATTCCTGATTTTCGGATAGCCGATGATCCATATTGCGGGAATGAAAAAGATTCACGGATTGCAGCCGATCTCGCCAATCAATTCCATCAAAAGAGTTTTCTCGAACTTCTCCAATATTATTATCAGATGCACTGTCCTGAGCTGAATCCGGAGTCTGTGGAACGGCAAATGCATCACATTCTGAATCATTCAGGATTCTCATTAAATGATCTCCGTATGGAAAACTCAAAATATGTGAGATTTGAACTAAACCTGCTTGATATCGGTTGCGGGACGGGAAATGCGATGATCAAGGCAAAACTATTGGCCCCTGAAATGCAAGTCACAGGGCTAGATATCGCCATGCGTTGGCTGATTCTGACCAGAAAGAGGCTTGATGAATCCGGTTTCGCCGACATGAAACTGGTCTGCGGCAATGCGGAACAGACTCCATTTGATGACGGCCAGTTTCAATGGATTCATGGGGGCGACATGATCGAACATGTTGAGGGGCAATCAGAAGTTTTTCAAGAGGCTGGAAGGTTGTTGAGCGATGGCGGAAGAGCTGTTTTTCTTACCCCTAACCGCACCAGCCTGACCCGAGAACCGCACGTTGGACTTTATTTTGCAGGCTGGCTGCCCAACAAGCTTTCTGTGATCTATTGCAAGATTTTCCAGGCCCCACCCTGGCAGGGAATTTTCACACACACCGTTTGGGGCTGGCAGATTATATTAAGCCACGCGCTGCGACTTCAGGCCGGACTTTTCGCCACAGTCAAGGCTGCCCGAGTCGGGAACGGCAAAGCTAACCCCGGCCATTTCATCTGTACCTATGACACTTGCATTGAAAGCAGTTGGATCATTCGCAATCTGGCTTTGATTTTTGGCCCTGTTCTGGAGGTTTCGCTGGAAAAGCGACTCCATGGAACCGGTGGTCCAGCCAGCCCATTCAGCCAGACTCCAGGCCTTGATCAGACCCACCGTCCAGGGCAATGAAGTTGCAAAAAGCCTGACTTCTGACCTTCTCTGAGCGATCACATAAAACAATCGGGCCAATTGAATTGCAATAATACCAGGCCCACCGTGAACCATTTTTGCTCGCCGAATCCAGCCTGCATTTTTAGCCTGACCGCGGCCATAATGAAATCCTTGACAGGCCCGTTCCATAAAAGCTGCCTTAAATTTAATTTCACGATCGCATTTCACCAATGCAGATTCGTTCCAATATGGCAGGCTTGATTTCGATGCATATTTCTGGACCCAGTCATGCTCATCAATCGCATTTAAATCGCCATCAAATGGAACAAATTCTCGATTCACGGCCCAATGGTTTCCGGCAACCCGATTTAAAGGCTTGATTTTCCGGTCGTATTCAGCCGGCATGAACAAGCCATATTCGCAGAAGAAAACACCGGTGGCGATTTTTGTCATGCGTTCAGAATCAGGTCTGACCAGCCCACTGGCGATGGTCCAATCATTTTGATTGCACGACTCCCGCCAGGCCTCACACCAGCCAGCCTCAACCACAGCATTATCTTCCAGAAAGACGCAAATTCGTCCTTTGGCTGACTGATAGGCCAAAGCCCTCCAATTCGGTACATCCGAAGGCTTTTGCTGATTGACCGGAATGATGATCAACTCGACTCCGCGCAATTTTAATTCCGAGAGCAAACTCAAAAGTCGCTCGGATCGTTGCGATTCCGGAACAACCACAACCAATTGCGTGGTTGAATAATGGCTGAGATGGCGCAACAGCGAGCCAGCCAGCTTGCACAGGCTCCCACCACTCTTTGTAGGGGTCACCAATACCGATAAATCATAGTGAAATCTTGTATTTGAAATTTCGCTTAAACTCATCGGACTTGCTCCAGGCTCCGCCCTGGCCCAAACAGATATCCGAAGCACTCTCCAGCTGCCCCGACGGTCATCACCATTGCGATTAATGGCCAGCATTTTGCGAGTTTAAACCGTGGGATATCGCGAGTGGATAAAAGTCGAGTGGCCCGAAATGTCAACATGACTGGCAGAATCGTTGATCCCACACCATAGACAATTCGCTTGAGAGGCCCCAGATCAGCGATTCTCATCCCGGCATATGACCTGCCGAAGTGCCACCTGAGCCTCAAGAACTCGGCCAGCTTAAATCGCTTGCAATGCCTTACCACCATTTGATTTGTAGAGACTAACCTGTGACCTTCGCCAGCAAGTTTTGTATTGACCCAGCTTTCCCATTTGCCTTCCGCCAGAGAATCGGCATGTGCCAGCAAGGCCTCGCTTCGATATGCGATATTGTTGCCGGGTAAGTCGGCATGATCACCCTCCTCCACTGGACCAATGTATCGGGCGTAATCGGCCAGAAAAACACCCCAGTTCACCCATCCATCCTGGCCAGCATCAACACGGCCACCCACAGCAGAGATTGACGGATCCTCCATGACTTGAAAAATCGTGGAGGCCCAATTTTTATCCACATCCACATGATCTTCCACAATGGCGATAAGCTCGCCTTTGGCAGCCATCACTCCGGCATATCGGAGCCTTGGGATGCCGTCTGTGAGCCGTCCACCCAGAACGACTCGACAGCTTTCAGGGCGACCGTTCACAACCGACTGAGCGTTCACAGCCTCAGTTCCCACGACGACAACTTCGATCTGACCTCGTTCAGGAAGTTTGTCGATCGCATTCAGTGTCTGGCTAAGCACTTCTGGCCCGTTTACGGCCGCGATCACAACGCTGAGTTTCGGACGGTTCGGATTCATGCTGGAACTCCATTCCCCATGTATTTCGTCTGCAAGGGCCTGATTATGGTTCAAATCGGCGAGTTCGAACACCTCAGTTTTCACCAAATCCAGAGGATGGTCATTGGCCGCACTTTTGACTATACTAGAAATGATCACCCGCACGACCTAAACCTCATCCTGCCCCAGACATTTTGAGCTGTTTCCATGAAAAATCGGATTCATCCTGTGATTTCGCAGACCACTGGCGCAGTCAAATTTCACAAGTATCTTGTGTCCTTAGCCTTATGTGCAACCTTGATTTCTTCCACAGGGTGTGGAGCGGGCGGTTCATCCAACCCGGCCGAGACCTCCAAACCATCCTCCTCAGCTTCATCCGTTGCGACTAAAACTACAGAGAGTTCGAATAAATCTGTCGCATCGGCAACGCAAAAAGCCTCGTCCAAAGTGGTCGGAGACAGGCTTTCAGGCCCCACCGACACCTCCAGCCTGACCCCCAAAACGGCTCAAGAGCCGAGCCCTTTTCGATTTACAGAGATTACCAAAGAATCTGGGATCGACTTCGTTCACGTCTCGGGAATGGATGAAAAACGATATTTCCCAACCGCCAACGGATCGGGCGTGGCCATGTTCGACGCCGATGGAGATGGACTCCTCGACCTCTATTTCCTGACCAACTGCCCCTTGCCTGTGGATAAATCAAAGGCTCCGTCAAATAAGTTTTACAAAAACCTCGGTAACGGCAAATTCCAGGACCTGACGGCCGTATCAGGACTCGGTTATCGTGGGTTCAGCCATGGTGCGATCACGGGCGATATCGACAAAGATGGTGACGCGGATCTGTTTCTGGCAACTTATGAAGACAATCGACTTTATCGCAATAACGGCAAAGGAGTATTTGAAGATATCACAGAAAAGGCCGGCATCAAGTCAGGCAATTATTTCAGTAGTGGCGGCGCGATGCTTGATTTCGACAACGATGGAGATCTCGATATTTATGTCTCGAATTATGGCCAGTGGGACTTAAAAACCG
The DNA here is from genome assembly GCA_945874095.1 of Candidatus Kuenenia stuttgartensis. Lineage (GTDB taxonomy): Bacteria > Planctomycetota > Planctomycetia > Isosphaerales > Isosphaeraceae > QWQI01. Next base: position 22,217 of record CAMCFM010000003.1, on the reverse strand, counting down.
ATGATGTTTTCTGTGGTGATACAGAGAGTAAACTCAGGTATTACTGCTCACCAAGGTCGATTCGAACGGTCTCCCACCTGCTTTATCGAAACAATGGAAATGGTACGTTCACCGATGTTGCCAAAGAGGCAGGCGTTGGACGCAGCGATGGACATGGATTTGGAGTGGTGACAGCCGATTTAAATGGAGATGGCAAGGTCGATATTTATGTAGCGAATGACATGAACCCCAATTTTCTATTCCTGAATAAAGGCGATGGAACATTTGAGGACGCCACCGAATTTTCGGGAGCAGCCTTCGACATCAAAGGCCAGGCCCAGTCTGGGATGGGCCTGGATGCCGAAGATTTTGATGGAGATGGCAATATGGACCTTTTTGTGACCAATTTTGCAAACGAATATAACACTTTATATCAGAATATGAACAACAATGGATTTTATGACATTACGACGTTCGTAGGACTTGCGACGGACAGTATGCCAATGGTGGGCTGGGGGTGTGCTTTGATGGATTTTGACAACGACTCCTGGCCTGACTGTTTCGTGACCAATGGCCATGTGGATAGCAATCGGGCCGGTGTTCCATACGAACAATTGCCTCTCATTTGGGCCAATATTCCATTGACCGGTAAAGATTATGTCGTAAAAAACACGGGAGTTGGTGCGGCTGAACGAAGGAAACGTAAATTCCGGATTGCAACTCGCGATGTAGGTCCTTATTTCGAGGCCGGCCATGTGGGCCGAGGCGCTGCGTTTGGAGATTTGGATAACGATGGTGATATTGACATCGTGGTGAACCATAAGGATTCCGCACCTTCAATTCTTCGCAACGATTCGCCTGCTGGCAAGAATCACTGGATCAGGCTTGACCTGAAGGGCACAAAGTCGAATACGGATGCCATTAATACCCGTGTTGAAATTGAGTTGGAGCCTGGTCGGGTCTTAAGCAGACAGGTCAAAGGCGGTGGCAGCATGCTATCGGTCAACGATCGGCGATTATTGATTGGACTTGGCGAAAAGTCGCCGATTGTGAAAGCACGAATTTTCTGGCCATCCGGAATCATTTCCGACCACGCTGGACTTGATGTGAATAAGTCTCACGTGATCACCGAACCGGCAGGCCAATCGGCTGCCGAGAAGGCCAAATCTTCTAAATGAAATATCACCTGAAAATCGTGTCCCCATATTGAAAATGATTAAACACAAGGTCACCTCCAAATTCCTGATGGTGAGTTTCGCTGCCGGACTATTTCTACTCATCAGTATTTGGCTGTGGCCAGTTCTGACGACGGCGTCTCGAACGAACGATCAAATCACGATTGAATTTGATCAGGCATTGGCCACAAAAAATCTCGAACATGCCAGGCGTCTTGCAGATCAATACCAGCGTCAGTCGAATTCCACAGACGACCGTCTCCCGATGATTCAGGCTCGCTTAGAGCTTGCATTTGAGAAAGACTCTGAAGCTTTAAAAATACTCGAGTCGATCCCTGATCAATCACCGTTTGCTCCCACTGCAAGGCAACTCACAGGCCAATTGTATTTGAGGGCGAATCGTCTGGTCCCTGCGGAAAAAGCATATCTGGATGCGATCCGTCTCGACCCGAAAATTGTTCAACCCCGTCGCGAGCTGATTTATATTTACGCAATACAACTTCGGCGCCGGGAATTAAGAAATATTTTCCTGGAACTATCAACCATATCTCCGATGACATTTCAAAATGTATTTCATTGGTGCCTGACGCGTGGGAACGATTGGGAGCCAGATGAAATTGTTGCAGACATGACCAAATTTCTGGCTGCTGACCCACAGGATAAGTGGTCGCGAATTGCACTTGCGAGAAGTTTGAAACGGCTGGTGAAACTCGATGAAGCCGAAAAGGCCTTGGAACCACTTGCAGCCAATGACTCTGATGCGATCGCCATCAAGGCCCAGATTGCGATGGACAGAAACGACCCGGAGAAAGCTCGGGAGTTACTTTCAAAAGGGCCTGAGGATCATTTTGACCTCGCTGTGATGCGTGCCCAGATGGCTCTGGCAGAGGGCGATTATAATGATTCGATACGATATTTCAAAACAGCTCTGAAAGTGGACCCGGATAATCGGGATGCCGTGGTGGGGCTGGCCAGAGCACTGGCAGGGCAAGGAAATAAAGTGGAAGCAAAAGCCTGGCAGGACAAGGCGACGAAGCTGGATAAGTTGGCATCGTTGATTCAGGAAGCCGCAAAACCGGAGGCTGCTGGAGACTCCAGCTTGCCCAGACGGCTTGCCGATGGATGTGAATCCGTCGGGCACTTTGCAGAGGCCAAAGCGTGGTGGGGTTTGATCGCAGCACGCGACCCTTTGAATCAGGAAGCACAGCAGGCTTTGTACCGGCTCGGAAAATCTGGGGCCCCTGCCCCTTGACATAAGCTCTCCATATCCTCAGGATAAGGCATGAGCGAATCTGATAACGTTGTAACAAGTCACTCAGCATGACCTGCCACATCACGCTCAGCCTGCCGGACATCTCGCTTCTACCATCCACATTTCGATTGAGGGTTTGCCAACGATGACCATCCGAGTCAGAAAACTGATCGTGATGATATTCTTTTTGGCCATTTCGCCAGCGTTGGCCATCGCTCAGGAAAAGCCGGCAAATCCGAAAAATTCACCAGCTGAAAAATCGTCGGTACCTGCGAAACTTTCGCGAGAGGAAGAATTGCGCCGGGAACGGATGAGGGCCAGGCTTGATCAACCTCTCCAATTTAATGGACTTGGTGCAGCTGTCAGCACATCAGGCGGCGATTTATACTTGAAAACCCGCGATGGTAAGTCTGAACAGCTCACAAAAACAGAAGGGGCTGAAATTGCTCCCCAAATATCGAAAAACGGCAAAATCGTGGCCTATGTTCGCGAGCATGCACTTTTTTCGATGGATTTAAGTCAACGGATCGAACGAAGACTTTCGCCCGAGCCAGCCGACGGCCTGGGCTTTGGTGAGGCTGAGTTCGTGGCTCAGGAAGAGATGGACAGATTTGACGGTTTCTGGATCTCTCCTGACGGTCAATTTATCACTTACCAGGAGACTGACGAACGCGCGATTCCTGTTTATCCGATCGTGCACCAGGGCGACTCTCAGTGGACGGTTGAAAATCACCGATATCCGTTTGCCGGCAAGCTCAACGCCAAAGTTCGTCTGGGTGTGGTGAACACATCAGGTGGGTCGACTAAATGGCTGGAACTGCTGCCGGGAGAAGGCGAACAATATTTGGCGAGAGTGCATTGGGATTCTCCCAAGAGCTTCCTGGTGGAACTTTTAGCGCGGAACCACAAGACTCTCAAGATGCTCAGGGTCGATGCAGAGACAGGAAATTCCGTAGTGATTTTCACCGAGAAATCGCCTGACTGGCTGAACCTTCATGAAGATTTTCGCCTGGTCGATGAAAAAACCGGTGAATTCATTTGGGCCACCGAAGAATCAGGATTCAAGCATTTGCAACTCAGGAGCCGTGATGGGCGTGTTTTGAAGACCCTGACCAAAGGCTCTGGTGCTGTTGATAAGGTCTTGAAAGTGGTTCCCGAAAAGCGTGAGGTCTGGTATATGGGCTGGCAGGAATCGCCCTTGGAAACACATGCTTTCAGGGTCAGTCTGGATCAGGGCGAACCTGTTCGACTGACAAAAGAGTCTGGTATGCACGACTGCACAGTGGCAGACGATGGACAGACTTTTACCGATCGCTATTCAAACATAACAACTCCCAGCAAATCGGCCAAAAAAGACCGCGACGGAAATATCATTCCTGACGTGAATGGCTCTGACGACTTGAACGTCCCCAAGGGTCGGCTTCCCGTGGCATCCGCCGCAGCGGCCACCATGGAGAACGACCTTGGAGCCAGGCTGATCGAGTTCAAAAGTCGTGATAGTATCACGCTTTACGGCTGCTACTATCCTCCCGCAAATTTAAAGCCTGGCCAAAAAGCTCCTCTTCTGGTGATGGTCTACGGTGGCCCCCATGTCCAGACTGTCACCAACAGTTACAGGATGGGAATGGATCCATCTGTTGCAACCTACACCTCGAAGGGCATTGCCGTTTGGAAGATGGACAATCGTGGCTCGAATCGACGTGGCCACGCTTTTGAATCTGCGATCTATCGCAAGATGGGTGAGGTGGAAGTGGCTGATCAGGTGGACGGCGTCAGACACGTGTCAAAGACATTCAAAGAAGTCGATCCGACACGTGTCGGAATCACTGGTGCCAGCTATGGCGGGTATATGACGATGAGGGCACTCACGGAAGCCCCTGAGACTTTCCATGTGGGTGTGAGTATGGCCCCCGTGACGGACTGGGATGGGTATGACACCTGTTATACAGAGCGGTATATGGAGACCCCTGCAACGAACCCTGAAGGTTACCGGGATTCGTCTGTACTGACACGAGTTTCCAAAATTAAAGGTAAATTGCTGGTGATTCACGGGATGATTGATGAGAATGTGCATTACAGACACACAGCCCGATTCGTTCAGGCCATGATGGGAGCCAACAAGGCATTTGAGTTGCTGGCAGTTCCTGAAGGACGACACGGGTTCAGACGGCCTGCTGACTCGGCATTTGCACGAAGAAGGACACAAGAGTTTTTCTTCACCCACTTGCTGGGAGATACGTCCTTAAAGTCAGCCGCAGTCCCTACCACCAGCTCAGGAATTTCCCCTCACTGATCAGGCTCAATGCTCTGACTTTGCAAGAGTCGAATGAGAAAGAGGTTTCGCGATGGAATCCGGAGAATTCATAAGATGAGTACAAGCCCCCCGCCAGTCGCTCCGGAGGATCCTGTTTACAAAAACGGGCTTCGCGATGCCCGATTTGGGATGACATTCTGGACCATTGCAACCATCTTTGTGTGTGGTAGCTCTTTTATTCTGGGATATCAGAGAAATGGTCAGAAGCTGACGGCTGCCGACATCAAGCCAATATTTGGGATCCCCATGTGGTTCTTTTGGTCCGTTGTGATTCCATGGATACTCTGCTCGGTGGTATGCGTAGTCTATGCAGGTTTCATCATGACTGACGACGATCTGGGCCGTGATCACACGGACGAACTCGAACAGGAAATTCGCGAAGGGGCTGACATCCATGAACTCTCCTGAACCTGTTCAAGCGGAACTGGCGACATTTCTAGCACTTGTCATCTTCATGGTCATTTCACTGGGACTTGGGATCGTTGCCAACATGGTCGGCCGCGTCCAGTCAGGCTTTTTAAAGTCCTATTTCCTCGGTAATCGTTCCCTTGGTGCATTTGCTGTGGCGTTGACCGCTGCGGTGATGTCGGGCGGAACGTTTATGGGATTCCCATCACTCGTCTATAAGTTCGGATGGGTCGTCGGGTTATGGATTTGCAGCTACATGGTCATCCCCGTCACCGTTCTCGGTGTTCTGGGCAAGCGGATCGGCCAACTGGCCCGCCGCACCGGCGCCATCACCCTGCCCGACTTCTTCCGCGAGCGGTTTGAAAGCCCCATGCTTGGCTTGATCACAAGCCTTCTGGTCCTATTCTTCCTGACCTCAAACCTGATCGCCCAGTTCAAGGCTGGAGGCCTGATCCTCAAGCTTGTTCTGCCACAGTCTGTGCATCAGATCATTGGCACCAATGAACCTCCAAAAACGGCTGACGAAAAAATCGGTGGCCTGGCTGCCGCTTCCGCCGACGAGCCTGTATCAAAGCCTGTGACGTCCCAAAAATCGACCGCCAACACCTTCCGCGATCGTGCTTATGTTCTTGGGCTGGTGATATTCTCCGTCACCGTGATTTTCTATACAGCCTACGGCGGATTCCTCGCCGCCATCTGGACCGACGTTTTCCAGAGTCTGGTGATGGCGGTAGGGGTCATGATTTTGTTCCCTCTTGCCATGAACGCGGCCGGTGGGATCAATGCCGGGACATTGGCAGGTATCGCCCAGACAGGCGACGATTCGTTCGCATTTGGTCCAGGTGCTGGTCGGGCGTTTCACCCTCTATCACTGGCCATCTCGTTCTTCGTCATGTGGGCCATCTCAGCTATGGGTCAGCCCTCCACACTGGTCCGTCTGATGGCTTTCCGCGACACGAAAACGCTTCGCTGGTCGATCATCTATTTGACCATTTACAACCTCCTGATCTATGTCCCCCTGATTTTCATCTTTATCTGTGCTCGTCAGATTCTGCCGAATTTGACCAGGACGGATGAAGTGATGCCGCGACTGGTCATTACGCTTGCCAACCCTTACGTCGCTGGCCTCATTCTGGCTGCCCCGTTTGGAGCAGTCATGAGCACCGTCTCAGGATGGCTTCTGATCATCAGCTCTGGCCTGGTGCGCGACCTTTACCAGCGGTTCCTGAACCCTCAGGCAACTGAAAAGGAAATCGAGCGGGCCAGTTACATGGGCACCGTTTTTGTCGGCGTACTGGTCTGTATCCTGGCCCTCAATCCACCGGAATACCTCCAGCTTGTCGTCGTCTTCTCGTCATCGGGAATGGCCGCCTCATTCCTGGCTCCAGCCGCTTACGGAGCCTTCTGGAGGCGTGCAAACGGCTTGGGAATGATCGCCTCAATGGTCACCGGGGCAGGCGTCACACTTGCCCTTTATGCCGTGGGAATGGTCTGGGCATCAAGCGGATACGATTCCGGGATCGGTGCCGGGGGCGCTTTCGCTCCTTACTACCTGCTCGGATACGACCCCTGTGTCTGGGGCATTTCCTCGTCATTCATGGCAGGTGCGATTGTCAGCCTTCTGACTCCTGCGCCTCGTGGAGAACTGGTCGAGCGTATGTTCGGTCTCGACACTCCTGCTCCAGCCTTGAAATCGGCGTAAACTCAATGCCAGAATTCAAAATCGCCATCGCCGGACTCATGCACGAATCCAACAGCTTCGCGCCCGGCATGACGACTTTGAAAGACTTTGAAACCGGCGGTATGGATACCGGTCCCTCCATCTCCAAACGCTGGGCAGACGCACAGCACGAGCTTGGAGGCTTCTTTGAAGCCTCCAAGCTCTATCATTTTATCCCTGTCCCAGCTTTTTCAGCCTGGGCCATGCCATCCTCCATCATCCAGAAATCAACATATGAGACTCTGCTTGACCGCCTGATTGCCGGCCTTCGAAGTGCGGGTGGTTATGATGGGGTGATGCTTGCCCTGCATGGCTCAATGATGGTGGAAGGAATGAGCCAGTCGGCCGATGCCCACACCGCCAAAAAGGTTCGCGAAGAAATCGGGCCTGACAAGCCGCTTGTCGTTACGTTGGATTATCATGCGAATATCAGTCCTGAATTGGCGAATTATGCCGATGCCATTATCGTATATCAAACATATCCACATATCGACCAGCGTTCACGAGGCCTGAGGGCAGGCAAAATCATCTCCCAGTGCTTAAAAACTGGCCTGACACCCATCAGTGTGGTGAAGCCGGTTCCGATTCTGATTCACTTGCTGGCTCAAAATACGAGTCGTGATCCAGTGGCTTCCATCCTCTATTTTGCAGACCAGATCGTCGCAACAACATCTGGTTTATTGGAATTGCAATTTATCGCAGGCTTTCCCTATGCCGATTCAAGCTGTACAGGTGCGACAATTGTTGCAGTGGCTGAAACCGATATCGCAATAGCCGAATCCGCAGCCAAGAAATTATTTGACCATGTCTGGAACGAGCGTGAGAATCTGACAGCTCAGCCTCCTTCCGCAGAATCAGCCGTCGCTCAGGCCATAAAAGAAGAAAATTGGCCGACAATTCTGGTCGATATCGGCGATAATGTCGGAGGTGGTTCCGCAGCAGATTCCACTGTGATTGCACACGAAATCATCCGCCAGAACGGCCCTGGCTTCTGGGTTGTTCTGCATGACGAGCAATCTGTAACCGATTGCATTCAGGCCGGTGTGGGCCATCGCGTGCGAATTCAAGCTGGCGGGAAAGTGGATCAAAACGCTCCTCCACTGAATATCAATGGCCAAATCAAGCTGATTCACGATGGTCGATATGAAGAAACCGAAGCCCGTCATGGTGGAGTGAAGTTTCATGATCAGGGCCTCACAGCCGTGATTGAAACCGATCGTGGTGACACGATCATCTGTAACTCAAATCGCCATGCACCATTCAGCCTCGGCCAACTGACAAGCCTCGGGCTTGATCCATCCAGAGCCAAAATCATCATCGTCAAAGCGGCGGTTGCATTTCGTGCAGCCTATGAACCGATCGCAAAGTCCATCATTGAAGTAGACACCCCAGGTCTGACTGCCGGCAACCCCAAACGGTTCCTCTACAACCATATTCAGCGTCCAATATTACCACTTGATCAAATCACAGGTTGAAATTCATCTCAAGGAATCACAAATCATGATGATTGCATCCGTCCAGTGCGATTTTGAAATTGGCAATATTGCAGCCAATCTTGAAACTCTCCGACATCGTCTTCAACTGGCCTCAGAGAATGGAGCCAAGCTGATTGTATTTCCAGAATGCGCTCTCAGTGGTTATTGTTTTGACAGCCGCGAGGAGGCATTCCAGGCTTCTATCAAAGTGGACAACAGCGATCCCGTGATCAGCCAGATCATTGCCGATTGCAATCGCCTGAATGTGCATGTCATCTTTGGACTTTTGGAGCGTGACGGCGACCGGATTTTCAATTCCTCCACCTGTGTCGGCCCATCCGGAATTGTCAGCAATTATCGTAAATTGCATTTGCCATTCCTTGGAGTCGACCGATTTGTCGACCCTGGCGATCTCGCCCTGGAAGTCTTTGAAGTGGCGGGTATCAAGGTGGGCATGCATATCTGTTATGATGGAGGTTTCCCGGAACTGGCTAGATCTTTGACGTTGATGGGCGCGGATCTGGTCGTTTTACCCACTTGCTGGCCTCCGGCAGCCGATATTTTTGCAAATCATGTTTTAATTGCACGAGCCCTGGAAAATCAGATTTACACGCTGGCATCAGGCCGGGTGGGCACGGAGCGGGGCTGGTCGTTTATCGGTCATTCCAGCATCGTGGCTCCAGGCGGATTTTTGAAGGCATCGGCTGGAAATGCAATCGACTCGATCATTTATGCCGACGTCGATGTCGAGAAATCTCGTCAAAAACGAGTCATCCGGGTTCCTGGCCTTCATGAAATCAACCGTGTCGCAGACCGACGCCCTGAATTTTATGGAGAGCTTGTGAAGCCCAATCAGGCCTGGCCGCGATTCGCCCCTGGTGGGCCTGTTGTGGACGAATCCTGAACAAATATCGCAAGTTTCAACTCAAAACATTCTACGACAAAACACAGTATCAAAAACCATGATCCAGCCTACTTCGCCGGGTAAACGCACACGTCAGAAATTCGGAATCGAACAGCTTGACGCTCTCCTTGGTGGAGGCCTTCTACCAGGCACCCTGACGGTGATTGCAGGAGCCACAGGGGCTGGAAAAACACAGTTGGGCCTTTCCTGGGCGCATGAAGGATTAAAAGCTGAAGGGAAACTCGGTTCGATCATGGATCTGACCAGTCGCGGCGATTCCCAAAACCATGCAGGATATCTGGCCGACCGATATGGACTCGACCTTTCCGTGTTTGATGGAATCGTTCCGCAGGATTTGAGCCAGGTTTTTGATCATGACCGCAATTGGGGCGATTATTTTCACCCGTTTTATCGGGCCGGCAAGCGAGTCACGAAAAACGACCTTGACGACGACGACTGGCATAACTGGAAAGTCGAGCTGGGCAGGACCTTACGTCTGGCAGGATTCTTCCTTTACGGGTCGATGATTCGAGGCTCTCGAAGAGTGGTGGTCGATGGAGTGGAGCCGACCGACAAATTCAGCGAGTCGATTCAGTTCGAATTTTTCGAATATGTCTATCATCAGATTTTAAGACGCGATCACGACTGGGCTGCCCGCGAACTTCTGCGCGAGCAATTCCTCAAGAATCTGCCAAAAGTGGAAAGTCACGCCTACGAGCAGAAAGACGTCGGGTGTTTATATTTATATACGACGCCTCATAAATTTCTCGAGGAATTGATCGACGAGCCGATTTCTGAGGGCGACATTTTTGCCAATGCCAATACGATCATCCTTATGGGCAGAACCCGCGAGCCGGGCCGACTTGGCCGGGCCCTGCATGTGATCAAGCACAGAGGCAGCGCGTGTGGCGACGAAATTGTCCCTTATCGAATCACCGACGAAGGATTCGTCTTCGGCTGATCCCAAAATAAAAAGGGGCTGGGACTTGGGTGAACCGCTCGCCTTGACTATACTGTGAATATCGAAAACAAACCTCCCACCAGTGGAGCCACGGATGAAGCCCAGAATTCGACACCTTCGAAGAGCTCTATTTTTCCTCTCCATGTGGATCTGGGCTGAGCATTTGGCTTGGCAATCGTCCGTTCAGTTCATGGGCATGCGGCAGGCGAAAGCTTCGTTTCAACAGTCCGGCGACCCCATTGAATCGGCCGAAAGTCCAGCCGCCAAGAAGTTTCGCGAACTGGCTGAACCTGCTGCCAAGGCAAAAGCGAAGGCGGACATGGAACGCCCTCCGTTTGAATTTCTGAGAGGCCAGATCGCTCCCTTCGACGTTCTGCCATATTACAAGCAGAATCACTGGATGATGATGACGGTTGAGGCCCGCTCCAGCCGCGAAGATTTTAAAGGCTCGATCCGCTCCCAACCGCTTTCATTATTCGGGTCGCAGAAGGACATCATATACGGCCGACCCGTGAGCATGGACCGTAACACGCCGACCAGAATGAGCTTCCCCTTGTTCGTTCCGCCCCGTTATATGCCGCAAAAACAGGGGAAGATTTTCGACCTCGATTTATACAGGAACGGTGGCCTGAGACCGACCGAAATCTGGCAGACGAACGTGCGAGCCATGGAGCCTCACCAGATGGTGGTTCTGGTATTGGCACGCGATCCTTCCATCTACAACGGATGGTCGAAATTGATGGCTGGAATCCCCTCAAGCATCACTCGCGACTCAGCCAGCCTGGAACGTGGCCGATACTATCGGTTTGTGATCCCTGAAAATCCCGAAAAACCGATGCTCGCCCCTTCGTTTCTATTTTGGACGAGCATCAGTCACATCATTTGGGACAGTTTTGACCCGAACCTTCTGGATGTGGATCAGCAGAGAGCCATGCTTGATTGGCTGCACTGGGGTGGTCAAATCACCATCATCGGTGGAGCCGATTCACGACTTGGCCTATTACGCGAAAGTTTTCTCGCCCCATTTCTACCAGCCGACACCGGTGGAACCAACAGGCAACTCGACTCAAAGGCCCTAAAGCCACTCGCCGAAGCCTATCGCCCACCATTTCGCCCCACTGACACTTTGACGGATGAAGACCAGGAAATTGTTCTGGAGGATGAAAAACGGGCAAAGAATCCGGAATGGGCTGTCAGCCCTGGCCTTGATTCGCTTTATTATGAAGCCGCCAAGCCGATATTGACACTTGCAAAAAGCCCTGTTTTCCTGACAGGTTTACGACCTCGTCCAGAGGCTTCCATTATCCCTTTGGGAGCGGACAAGCAGACAATCATGGCTGCCGAATGGAGAGTCGGCCGGGGCAGGATCACCATGATGGGATTAAACCCGGTTGAACCCAGTTTAAATCGCTGGAGAGGCATCGACACGCTAGTCAGGCGATTAATCCTTAGACGACCAGAAGAATCTCGCCCACCGCCTAGATCATTGGGTGGAAATGAACCCAGAGCTCCGATTATGTCAGGCCCGGAATTGTCGTGGTTAAGAATCGGCGCCCGCGACACGGGTGGCCCTGATATTCTTGCCCCAGCACTGAAAGAAGAGGTTTATTCCTACAAAACCGGGGCAACCTCCAACCTCGAAGAAGATGCATTCCCTGACCAGGAAACCGCCACATGGGTCGACACCGCCATCCTACCCAAAACAGCTCGCGATGTTCTGGAAACAGCATCCGGTATCACCATCCCGCCCATTTCTTTTGTGGCCAAAACCCTAATCATTTATCTCATTTTACTTGTCCCCTTAAACTGGTTGATTTTCAGATCTGTGAACCGCAAGGAATGGGCCTGGATCGCCAATCCGTTTCTGGCCCTTATCTGTGCACTCAGCGTGGAACGACTGGCCGCATATGATCTTGGATTCACTCGGGGCCGCGATGAAATTGCTCTCCTGGAAATGCAAAGCGAATATTCGCGAGGCCACCTCACACGATTCGGAGCATTGGCAGCGACAGGTCGAGACACGTTCCAAATGACATTTCCAAACGACTTAAACGCTGTCTGCCTGCCTCTTGCCTATTCTTCGAGCCGTGCTGATGAACGGGAAAAAAGCCGGTTCGACTTCATGCCCGTCCCAGCCCTCAGCGATTTTCGCGTTCAGCCCAGAAGTCTCTCCTACTATCGTTCCGAACAGATGATCGGCTTGCCTGGCCCGATTCGAATGGTCGAAAATGAAGGCAAACGAATCATTGAAAATCGAACCCGACTGACTCTTCACAATGTGATTGTGCTTGGGCCAGACAATGCAAGATTTGAAATGGGTGATATTGGTGCCGGTGAGTCAAAGAATTTAAATGAGAATTCAAATTCTACAGCCGATCCCGCAACGAGTCGCACTGAGATTTTGGGGAAACTCAAGCCCGAACAATTCCAGCAAATACTAATGGAAAACCCGTTGAAGTGCTCTGCTGAAGCCGTTTCGTGGAGGTTGATTGCATGGTCGGAGTCGATGATTGAAGGCGTGGAAGTGACTCCATTACCAGATCGTGTGCGCGGTTTCACACTGGTTCTGGCGCATCTCAAAAGCGGGCCAGTGCCCGACATCTCCAAACCTGAATACGATTTAGCATCGAATATTTATCGAAAGCCAACAGCTCCTGCAATGCCCTCGAACCGTAGCCGGATTTGGCCTGGAATGGCTGATTCCGATCCAGTTTCTAAATTACGCAAAACCAACATTGCACCACCGCTCGAAGAACAAAACAAACCCGGAATTAGCCGTGTCAAACGATCCGAAGAGACTGGGTCAAGGAGTCCAAAGTGATCGAAGTTGAACATTTCACGAAACGATACGGCGATTTCATGGCCGTCGACGATTTAAACCTGTCGATTGGCGAGGGTGAAATTTACGGATTTATCGGTCCAAACGGGGCAGGAAAAAGCACTACAATCCGATTTCTAGCGACTCTTCTCAAGCCGACTTCCGGCGAGGGTCGAATTGCAGGCCACTCCGTAACAAACGATCCGATGGCTGTGCGACGCGTGATTGGCTTCATGCCCGACGACTTTGGCGTCTATGACGGTATGAAGGTTTGGGAATTCCTTGATTTTTTCGCCGTCGCCTATGAAATTCCACGACTGGAACGTCGGCGAATTATTGGAGAGGTTTTACAACTTCTTGACCTGACCCACAAACGCGATGATTATGTGAATGGCCTTTCAAAAGGCATGAAACAAAGGCTATGCCTGGCCAAAACGCTGGTCCATAATCCGCCTGTCTTGATACTCGACGAACCCAGCGCAGGACTTGATCCGCGCGCCCGTCTGGAAATGAAATACCTTCTGAACGAACTCCGCAGGATGGGCAAAACAATCCTCGTTTCGAGCCATATTTTATCGGAACTTGCAGACTTTTGTACCTCAATCGGAGTGATTGAACGAGGCAAACTTCTTGCGTCGGGATCGATTCAGGATATTCAAAAGCAATTGCGATCGCACAGAGTTTTAAAAGTGCGAATTCTTAATGAAAATCCGTCTCAATTTGAATACATCCTAAAAAATCACTCGTCCGTGAAAGCTCCCTCAGTAAACACCATTGAACGTACCCTTTCAGCTGAATTTGAAGGCGATGGACCCGCTCAGGCAGACCTCCTGCGACAGATGATGGATGCTGGGGCGATTGTAGAAGCCTTTGATGAAGAGCAAATCTCTCTGGAAGACGTCTTCATGATGATCACAAAAGGGATCGTCAATTGAACCTTCCAAACCAAATACAATTCACAATTGAATTTCATCCAGATTTCAGGAACTGACACACGATGGGCATGATTCGCGACAATCCTGTGCTCTCTCGCGAGCTGCTCGTCAATCTGCGTAGCCACCGCGCATTCATCCTCCAGTTCGTTTATGCAGGCCTGCTTGCAACCGCTGTGCTTTTGGCATGGCCTCAAGCAGGCGATGGCCGAATCGGTGCGAGCGTATCCGCAGCCCGCCAGCTTTTCGACCTGTTTTTCTACGGCCAGTTCATACTCGTGGCATTGGTCGCTCCAACATTTGCCGCTGGCAGCATCACCGGCGAAAAAGAGCGAAAAACTTATGAACTTTTACTGGCAAGCCCGCTCAAACCGTCGTGGATCCTGGTCGGCAAGCTCTTCAGCTCATTGACTTACCTGATCCTTCTGCTTTTTTCAAGCCTTCCAATGATGATCCTGGGCTACCTTCTGGGCGGAATTCTGCTGTCAGAAGTCGCACGTGCTTATCTTGTCCTGATACTTGCAGCAGGCACCTTCGGGCTCGTCAGCGTGGCCTGCTCGAGCTTTTTCAGCCGGACCAGTTCAGCACTCGTCGTCAGCTATCTCATCATTCTTCCAATTGCAATCATGGGCATTTATCTGGCCTCAACGGATAATTTTCAACTCCGGAATTTTGTCACCCTCACACTGCTTCCCCCCTGGACATTAGCCACCTGGACCATCGTCGTCTGGCTGATTAATCTCAGACTTTTAAGGCCACCTGATGTTGGGAGCGAAGGCAAAGACGTGATGGACGAGCAAGAGGAGCAAAAATATGCCATCGGTGTTGTCATCGACCGCGACCTTTTTCCCGACAAGCTCTTCGCACCTGCCAAACGCACCGACCTGATGCCCGACGGCACAAATCCTGTGCTCGATAAAGAACTGAGAAGTGAAATCTTCAGTCAGGGCACGCTCATGCTGCGTGTCGTCATCCAGGTCAGTATGTTTTTGTCGATCCCGCTCATGGCTGGCTTCCTGTTCTGGCGAACCATGCCAGGCTGGTATATCTGCTATGTCCTGACATTCAACCTGCTCGTCGGCCCCGTCTTCAGCGCAGGTTCCATCACTCAGGAACGCGAACGACAAACCCTCAACCTTCTATTGACAACCCTCCTGACACCCGGCCGAATTGTCCGTGCCAAATTGATGGCTGCATTAAGAGTCAGTACCGTCCTGACCTTACTACTCACCGAGCAAGTCATTCTGGCCTATGTACTTGTGAGAGACCTGCAACTCCAGTTCCTCACCATCATTCCATTTTTCATCATTATTCTTGCAAGCTGTCTTGTCACATCTTCACTTGGTCTCATGTGGTCAAGTCTGGTTCGAAAAACATCGGTTTCAATCATTGCAACTTATCTCTCCCTATTATTACTCTTCGTCGCTCCATTTGGAGTTTATCAATGGGCTCTGACGATTTTCCCGGAGACGCCTGACAATATCCTGCGCTGGATTATGACACCAAGCCCTTACGCCTCAGCCCTGAGCGTGCCGATCGTTGGCGACCGTCTGACGAGTACAGGGTCAGACATTTCCCCAATCGAACGACCTTTGGCATTTGCAAAGGTTCAAATCTGGGTGATTTCCTTAGGAATTTCACTCCTGATAAGCCTGATCTGCCATCTGGTCACACTCGTGGCATTCCGCTATAAATGGTGGAAGGCCCGTGAATCGGTCTGATTATGCAAAATTGATATGCACAACAAACCAGACGTGGAAAATAATCCTGCACCATCGCCGAAAATCGCGCCAAATGTATCAGATATGATGCTGCTGATCCTGGCGATAGCGGTCTCTGCCGCACTCATAAAAATGCATACCGAAGAAGCGTCATTGAAATTCAGGCTTGCAAATCATCCGCCTGCAAGTGTTTGGACCAGGTTGATCATCGGTCACTCCTTAACTGGCTTCGGGCTGACTTTTGGTACATCACGATTGTATTTATCTCTGCGTCAAAGACTTGCAGACAAATCGTTCGGGCACCGGCTCTGGATTATCATCAGCCTTTACCTTTTATTTTATATTTCTGCGTCAGTGCTCTGGGCATCGATTCATTTGCTCAGAAATCCGCCTTCTACGGATATTTCGAATCTCAATCAAGCATTGGGCAGGGTACTAATTCTGACTTCCCAGCAAGCCTGTTTCGACCAGTTTGCCTGGTTGATTGCCAGCATCTGGATCTCGTTTCGATTATTGTATTTATCCAATCGTGATACAGGACAAATCCTGGATTCTCCGGGCATCAGCCAAAAGAGCGATCACTCGATCGCCATCTACAGTGGCTTTGTTGTGACTTCCACAATCTTTCAAAGGTTCATTGAAAGCGCTGGATTCTAACGGCAACAGAAGAATTCTTGTAAACAATCATGAATTCTCTTGCATTACACTCCGGTTTCGACATACTCATCGAAATAAGGTCATTCACAAGTGCCGGTTGTTCCACGAGACGGTCATGAAACAAGATTTACTCCGATTCGCAACTATTGCCCTGCTCTTGGCGACTTCGTCTATTGCATCTGGCTCGGAACCATCCTCAAAAGGTTTACAGCATTCGTCCGACTTTTTTCCAGTAGGAGTCTGGCTTCAGGATCCTTCAAATGCAAAAGCTTATGGTGAGATCGGCATCAACATTTATGTTGGGCTCTGGAAAGGCCCGACAGAAGAACAGCTGAACCAGCTTGACAGGTCTGGAATTCGAGTGATTTGCGGCCAGAATGAACGTTCCCTGAAATTTCTCGACCGGAAAACAATCGCTGGATGGATGCACGGCGACGAGCCTGACAACGCTCAGTCGCTCGGTCAGGGCAAAGGCTACGGCCCACCGATCCTCCCCTCAAAGATCATCGAGGACTACAATCGTATCCGCAAAGCCGACCCTGACCGCCCAATTCTCCTAAATTTAGGACAAGGCGTCGCATGGGATGGTTATTATGGACGAGGTGTTCGTACGAATCACCCTGAGGATTATCGAGAATATGCCAAGGGTGGCGATATTGTCTCGTTCGATATTTATCCAGCTGCACACGAAAACAAAGAAATTGCTGGTAAACTTGAATATGTTCCCAAAGGCGTGGATCGATTGAGGAGCTGGACCGACGACAGCAAGCAGGTCTGGTGCTGCATTGAAACCACCCGAATCAACAACTTGAATCGCAAGCCAAGCCCGATTCAGGTTCGATCTGAGGTCTGGATGGCATTAATCCATGGGGCCAAAGGAATCATCTATTTTTCTCACCAGTTCAAACCAAAATTCATTGAAGCAGGCCTACTGGCTGACCAGGAAATGGCTCGCGAAGTGAAGTCAATCAACCAACAGATTCACCAGTTAGCCCCCGTTTTAAATCAGCCTGATGTGAATCATCTCGCATCGGTAGAATCATTGGGTCGAGAGATTCCTATTGATTTTATGGTGAAGCAGCATGCAGATAAAACCTACATATTTGCAGCCTCCATGCGTGATTCAAAATCTGATGTCCTCATAAAACTTCAGGACAAATCCGTTAAGAAGGTCAAAGTGGTTGGCGAAAATCGTTCGATTGTAACGCACGACGGCCAATGGACTGACCAATTCATCGGTTATGGCGTGCATATTTATGAGGCTGAAAAATGACCAACACAGCTACACGCCAACTTTTGAGCCAGCTCACTCTACAAAACCCTGCAAATTTCGGTTCGCCAATACCCCAAAAGAAGTTGCAACCAATGCCCGCTCATCATAGTAAAAAAGTATTCCGAATCCTGTTCGCACTGACGATCAGTATTCATGCAGTATCGGTCGAAAATGCGACCGCTCAGACGACCAAACCTGCCTGGCAGTATAAATCCGGAGAGATTCAAATTCAGTCCGCCACGGCTGATGAGCCAATGATGGGCGAGTTTAATGGCAAAGCGTTTCAATCCGCCTTGAAGTACCTTGACGACGGTGCATTGGCATGGACTCGCGAACGCAAATGCGTGGCATGTCACTCCACAGGTGTTTATCTGGCAGAGCGTACACAGCTCACCTCACGTTTCGGGCCTCCAAAAACGGAAGTTCGTGACGGGTTTGCAAATTCCATTCCCGCTGAAGCCCCTGTGGCCACCGAAAAAGACGGTGTCAAAGTTTATCCAGATGTGATCTTTTCCATCTGGAGAACTCTCGGACTCGCCCAATGGGATCGATTTGTGACCAACAAGTTATCCATTGATACCGAAAAGTCTTTGAAAGACATGTTCGCACGCCAGTCTGAGGACGGACTCTGGACGACTTCGACAAAAGTAGAAATCCCCTATATTACAACCGATTTTGAACTCGGCCTTGAGGCGCTTCGTGCCACCTTGTCAGCTCCCGGATGGCTCCAATCCCTTAAAGATGAAAAGCTACTCAAGCAGGTCGATCTGCTTAAAACCGGATTAAAGAAATATCAACCCAGAAATGATTACGAACGCATCCAGAAATTGCAATTGCACAACCTGATGCCAGATATCGTCACAAGTCCGGAAGTGGAAACCGCTTTAACTCTTCTCACAAAACACCAGAAACCTGATGGCGGATGGTCCACCCGCACCATGAGTTCAGCCAGTCGTTGGGGCGAAAATATTACCCCAGAAAACATCAAGCTGATCGAGAGTGAGCCGGATGCGGCCGACCCATCCAGTGATGCCTATATGACAGCTTATGCGATTGTGACGATGCGTGAGCATGGTATTCCGGCAAGTGATATTCGGATCCAAAAAGGTCTCATCTGGCTGAAAAAGAGTCAGAGGGCGAGTGGCCGGTGGTGGATGAAATCGCTTTACAAAACGACTCAACACTATATCACTTACATTGCAACAGCTCAAATTTTGCGAGCGTTTGTCCTGTGCGATGAACCCGCCACCAAATCCCAGAATCCCAAATAATTCCAGAATCAGGAAGTCTCATCATGAAGGTATCACTGGCAGGTAAAGTCGCGATTGTGACAGGTGCAGCCTCAGGAATTGGGCTTGCAATTGTTCACCAGTTTCTTGATTCAGAAATCGCAGGAGTGGTCGCAGTTGACATTGCCAGTGAAATGCCACAATCTCTGATTGAAGGGAATGATGGATCCCGGTTGAAATACGTTTGCGGTGATGTCACATTGGATGAAACTTCCAATCGGTTCACTCAAATGGCATTGGAATCGTTTGGCCGCATTGATGTTCTGGTGAATAATGCGGGTATCAATGTGGTGAAACGGATTCATGAACATACCTCCGACGAGTGGGACAGAGTCATGAACACCAACGTGAAAGCCATGTTCTATGCTGCAAAATATGTCATTCCAGTCATGATGCAGCAGAAATCTGGCGTGATTCTGAATACAGGTTCCATTTCCGGAGAGGTCGGATTATTGACCCAAGGCGCCTATGGCCCATCCAAAGGTGCTGTCCATGAACTGACCCGCCAGATGGCGATTGAATATGCTCCATATGGAATTCGAGTCAATGCCATTGGTTGTGGCACAATTGATACTCCACTCGTAACGAAATCTGCGATCGAGTCCGGAAATATCGAAGGTTTTATGAGCATGCTGCGCGACAATCACCCGATTGGGCGAATTGCTTCCCCAGAAGAAGTCGCTGGTTTCTTCACATATCTGGCCAGCGATCTGGCGAGCTTCTTCACAGGTTCGATCCTGATGATGGATGGCGGATTTACCGCACGATGATTTTCAAAGAATCTCACAAAAACTGATGAAATCGTGTTACCTGGATCCGACTCGTTTCTCATAATAGGAGCTGATGGCCCAGAACCGTTTGACTTGCTGAGAAACGACGAAGCCTGTGATAAAAATGGATCCCATGACAATATTCGCGCTGGTGGGCAATGCCGCAGTTTCATTTCGCACGAAGAAGTTGAATCATCACGCAGAATAAGCGATGACCGAAAGAGCAGTGATTTTCCAGACGATATTTTCGCGAGACCATAATCCCGAAGCCGCGATCAGGAGCGGGTAAGAACTGGAAATCGGCCAGCCGCTGCCCCACAAACAAAACTGTTCAAAATGCTTAACGCTGCGTCCTCCTCATCGGCCATCGCTCGAGGCACTTCGCGCAACCGTGTACGTGCAAGTCGAATAATGTTTTCAAAATAAAGCTGCCAGATTTGCCTGGCCGCTTCATCATCGCCATTTTTCAAATCCGTCATAAGTCTTGAAACGGAAACATTCTCTGGATTCTGCATGACCCGGTTCCTATCCCCCTCTGAATCTGAAAATCTGCAAGGCTGGATTGATCCTGACACAGCCTACTTTACACCAAGACTACCACCAATCGAATCCGTCGGAAAGGATTTCATTCTCTACAGAACTTGTTCAAAATTTTGGGAATCGCTCCTGAATCCCAAAAAAACTTCTAAATTTTTGACGGGTTCCAAACTCATTTGGGCATTTAAAGATAGAGAGTTGGTTCCCTTCGCACCAATTCTGCGTATGATGGAGACTGATTGATTCGATTGAGCAATAGATGTGAAAGATATCCGATCGCCATGTCCAAACCATACTTATGTATCCACTGCGGTTGCCCTGTCGACATGGCCACATCGGGCAGCTCTAATTGCCCAAACTGTCTTAAGCCCCCGAATCAGGCCCCTGACAGATTGGTGAACGAAAAGATCGACTCGGATCTGATCGACCCACTTTACAACGCCGATCAGCTCAGAGAAATCGACTGCATCGGATATCACGTTGCTGAAATGGAAGGGCTGGTGGGCAGAAGCCTGCTGACGGACGATGCCTTTCAAATTGTTTCAACTGAACAAAATCACCGGCTAGAGGATTTGAATCAGCTTGGTCGAGCAGAACGGGCCATGCAAATGGCTCAGCAATGTGCCATAACCAGCCGTTATCAGATTTTATCTATCAATTGGGCTGAGGCCGCTTGCAGCCTGGCACCTGATCGATTGGATTTCTGGGAAAAAGCCATTGATTATGCAATCCGGCATGAAAAGTTCGAAACGGCAAAGGAACTCTGTCAGGAAGCCACTCAAACCTTTGGCCATTCAACACTTCTAGCCCGACTTGCCGTCATTGAAGATTTAATTCGCAAGAGTGAGCAAACCAACTTATTTCAATCTCAGCTGCTAACCACCCGTAAAGCCCTTTCGGCTGGTGATTATACGACGGCTACGGAATCTGCAAAATCGGCCATCAAACTTAACGCTTTCTCGAACGAGGCGTGGGATCTGCTGGTCACCTCCCTTGAAAAGTCGGGCCGGTACAGTGAAGCGTTAAAATACATCTCTGACTGGCAGATTCAATTTTCAGGTAAAATCCCAGTTGAACATCTGGGCCGAGCACACCGGATTAAATCGCTACTCGACAAGTCTGTCAAAGCCCCTGAGCCCATGAGTGCAGAGGCTTCAGTCAGTCAATACAAATCAAGACTCGGACCTTTAGGCCCAAGTTTTCAAAAAGAAATTCCAGAACGTCCACCGATAGAAAGACCTGAAATTCCTCCTGATCTATCACAAGTAGGCCCAAGATTTACCTGGACCAGCGTGGCAGCAGAATTTCTTGAAGAGCAATGGCAGAAGCTGATCATGGCCCTGGCGGTGATTCTGATCGTGGTCAGTACAACCGTAGGAGCTGCCATTCTACTGGGCGATCTGCTCTGGAGACCGGAAGGCAAAGTCCTTCTGGCCGTGGCATATACAAGTCTTTTTGCAGCCTCAGCCCGAGGCCTGATCCGATGGGGCGCAGAGCGTGCAGGGAGGATCTTGAGCCTGACAACGCTTTTGATGCTGCCCGTGGATTTTGCACTTGTCGGCGAAATGCCTGTATTTGCTACCAAATCGACCATTGGATTTGGAGTTCTCAGCGTCAGCCTTCTAGCATTTGCCCTGATCGGGAAAAAACTTTGGCCAGCCTTAAATGTACCCGGTGGCCAACAGACATTCCTCGCCTTTTTAGCTCTCGGCATGATCGACGCCATCACTCCACGCAACGCCCCTTTCAATTGGGGTTTTATTTCCATGGTCCTCACATCGGCCATTTTTCTGGCCAGTATAAACTGGATTCATCTCAAGCGAGTAGCCTCCACGCCTCCATTTGAGATATTAAGTCTACTCGTATTTGCATTTCTTTGGGGTGTTGTGCGGATCGGTGGAAGCGTGCTCCATATCGGCCCATCGCTATATGCCATACCCGTCATTTTCGCTGGGATGTCATCCGTCCGAATTGCGGAAGGTTTTATGGATCGTGCTGAAAAAGCCGCCCGATTTGTTGGCTTTATACTCAC
>CAMCFM010000002.1 GCA_945874095.1 Candidatus Kuenenia stuttgartensis | reverse complement strand
AAACTTCTACCTGATAATGAGTTGATAGAATTTACGGTCGAGCTCAAAGTCGATGGAGTCTCGGCCAACCTGCTCTATGAGAACGGCAAGCTCAATCGCGGCTTATCTCGAGGCGATGGTGAAACCGGCGACGATATCACGGCAAATCTTCGCACTGTGAAGTCGATTCCGCTTCAGTTACAAACAGTGAACAGCGATCTTCCAGCCCCTGACAGGATCGAAATTCGAGGCGAAGTTTATATGACTTACGCCGAGATGGAACGGCTGAACGTCGAGCGACGCGCACGCGGCGATGTGGCTCTGGCCAATCCCCGGAACAGCACAGCCGGCTCTCTAAAGCTTCTGGACAGCCGCCAATGCGCCAAACGCCGATTGAATTTTGAAGCCCATAGTCTCGGTTTTGTCGGCCAGGATCATTTACCTGACCGATTCTCAGAATTGCTCGAGCGGTTCCGTCAATGGGGTATCCCCACCAGCCCGTTCTGGCGAGTCTGTCGCAGTGTTTCTGAAATTCTCGCCTATGCGGAAGAATGGGAGAAGAAGCGGTCTACCCTCGACTTCCCGATTGATGGGCTGGTGATTAAGGTGGATCGATTCGACCACCGTGAGATGCTCGGTTTTACATCAAAGTCGCCACGTTGGGCCATCGCCTACAAGTATGAAGCCGAAGAGGCTGCCACACGACTTTTAGGCGTCACTTTTCAGGTTGGCAAAACCGGTAAGATCACTCCAGTTGCCGAGTTGGATCCCGTGCTACTGGCTGGGACCACGGTTCAGAGGGCAAGTCTGCACAACTTCGATGAAATTGAGCGGAAGGATGTTCGGGTGGGTGATCTTGTGGTGATTCAGAAGGCTGGCGAGATCATTCCTCAAGTCGTACGAGTGGAAACATCGGTCCGAACTGGCGATGAGCAAGCGATCGAAAGGCCCAAAAATTGTCCAGTGTGTGGTAGCACGCTCGAACAGGTTCCTGGCGAAGTCGATTGGCGATGCGCGGCGGGCAGGGGGGGCTGTACGGGTCAGCTGAAAACTTGGCTGACTTACTGGGCTAGTCGCAATTGCATGGATATTGACGGCCTTGGCGAGAAGGTGGTGGATCAACTCGTGGAGCAAGGGCTGGTTTCAGGCCCTGCAGACTTGTATCGACTGACTGTTCCGGAACTTGCAGGTCTGGAGCGGATGGGCGAGAAATCGGCAGTGAATCTGGTGGCTGGAATCACTGCGAGCCGACATCGCAGTCTCGACCGATTCCTGACAGCACTGAACATAAGACATGTTGGTGAGAGACTTAGCGAAGTACTGGCAGAAACGTTCGGAACGTTGGAATCGGTTCGTTCGGCAGATTTAAAAACGCTGGAATCCACTCAGGAAGTGGGCCCGATTGTAGCGGCCTCGATTCGCGAATTTTTGGATCGGGAAAGCACGCAAACACTTTTGGATGAACTCGCTCTGGCAGGTGTAGACCCTGCTCCGGTTGCGAAACGAGTGGCAACGGGACTGGCACTTGCTGGCAAGACCGTGGTTCTGACAGGGACACTCCCAAGGCGGGCTCGCCACGAGGCTGAGGCTTTGATCAAACGTCTGGGTGGAAAGACTTCCGGCTCAGTATCGAAAAAGACCGATTTTGTGGTGGCTGGTGCTGAAGCGGGTTCAAAGCTGGATAAGGCTCAATCGCTGGGGGTGACTGTGGTGGATGAAGCTTGGCTGGATGGCTTGGAAGCGAGCTTGTAATCGAGTCCCATCAGAGCTTTGGGGACCATACGCGTGTCTCGCAAAGAATCATTCGAACCGTTCCGATCAATCCTGATCATCAGGAATCGCCGAAACGGCAAAATCCGCAGCGATTAGATTTACGAATACGTCTTCGTGAATGTTTACGAATATCATCATTTCTGCACCAACGCACAAAGGCGGTTTTTTCGTTACATTTCCGATCAAAATCAACCATTTCCATTTGACTTTCAAACCCGAACAGGTACCAACAAATTCAAGCAATTATCTTCGTAACATAAGCAGGGATTGGAATTTGACCAAGATACATCGAAAACAAACACTGTCAACAAATGCTCTAACTTTCAAGAACTTTTTTGAACACGGATAGTCCGTAAATGCGCGATGCGCCAATTCTACATCTGCAAAACTTTTCCTATATATAGAAAATCTGAGGATCAGGTTCTTTATTAGTTGATAATTAAATCATGATACGATTGACTGGTATATATGAGTAATCTGGGCGACCACCTCACTCAATGGTATCCAGTGTTCCGGTTTTACGCTTAGGAAGTGGCGTTGACCGTCAGCAATTCCAAGACCTTTGCTCCTAATCTGATTCGGGGACCTTTCTGATGACCATGTCCAATTCAAAAAACTTGCGGTCCGCAGAGCCCTGCCGGGACATCCGCAAACCAATCGCGCGGGTCAAGAACACTTCCAGATTTGCCCCAATCATTGAGGGCATGGAAGACCGACGTCTGATGGCATACAGCGCCACACTTGTTGGCAATATCGCTGACTTCACAGGCGCTGATGACCTCAGTTTCGCCATCTCTGGCGGACTTTACTACAACAATCAATTCAGCCTCGGCACTGCCGGATTCGAAAGCCCATTTGACTTCGATTCCGTCGATCCCGGCATACAGACTCTTGCCGTTGGCAGCTCCGCCGGCGTTAATGTCAATGCGACAGGTCTTTCGAGCCTGACGATTGATCAGTCCGTCAATTCCAGCGGCCAGAAAATTGGCTTCTCGACCTCTCTAAATCCTTCGACCTTTGAATTGACTGGTAACGTCGACACCTCAATCGGTCATTTCACCTATAATTCAGGCTTAACCGAACTGAATTATCAGGGCGGTGCAGGTGGAAACACGATTACGATTGCGGATAAACTGGAAGCTACAGTGACGGTTGTCGATGCTGGTCAAGGCAGCGATATCGTCAACATCATTGGCACCAGTGGTGTGGACTCGCTGGCTGTTCGCGGCCAGGACGGTAACGACCTGATCCAATCCACAGACAACGTGCTTGCCGGAGTTGCCCTCGGTGGTGGTGCTGGCAACGATACGCTCAAGGGTGGTGCTGGCAACGATGTTCTCGACGGTGGGATCGGCGATGACACCTATCTTCTTTCTACCGGCAATGACACGATCATTGACTCTGCTGCAGTGGATAGCAACCAGATCGTCGCCAGGGGAACAGTTCTCGGCGATAACATCACAATCGATCAAGTCTTGCGTGCATCTGACGCTCTCGTCACCATTTCGGTAAATGGCTTGACATCGACTATGGAAGTCACCGGCGTTTCCGTGATTCAGCTCTATGCTGGCGATGGATCCGACAACGTTTTCCTCAGCTCAAGCCTTGATGCCGGCGGAAGCGATACGAACGCTATTGGTGTCCGTTCGTGGCTGGGGCAGGGCGATGACTTTATTGATACGACACTCAAGTCTGTCGATGCGATTTTTCAAGCCTCGGCTCTTGGTGAGATCGGAAACGATACCTTTCAGGGCGGTGCCGGCTCTGACGCTTTCTATGGTGGCGAAGACTCCGACACCTACATTCAAAATGGCCCACTCAGTATTGGTAGCTATTTTGAAGGCAATACAGGGATCAACACCCTTTTTGTTCAAGCCAGCAATACCCAGATCTTTGCTGACCTGAGCAACACCCTTCACACGGTGATCAATGGGAATACGGATCCACAGTTGCTCTCGAACAGCGTAAACGCCATCTACCTGCTGGGCACATCCGATACGTCGAACGCATTCGACATTCTGGATCTCTCAAACACCACAGTGGAAACCCTAACGGTTCAAGCTGTTGTAGGTGCTGCCAACACTGCGACTTACGAAGCCACACAAGGCGACGACAACCTGCGTGTTGACGCCACCGCGACACCTGATTCCCTTCAGATCATCGGGTTGCCTTACTATTCCATCCTTCTGAATTTCAATAATTCGCAGGATGTTATGAGCCTGAATGGCTTGGCTGGGAACGACTCCCTCGAAGTCACCGCCAACAACTCCAGCATTATCAATTACACCGGCGGTGTCGGCAACGATACGTTGCTGATCAACCCAACATCTGCCGCCGCGAATTTCGTCGGTGGCTCTGGCGAAGACAAAGTTCTCCTGAACGGCTCAAATCAAGGTGACACGATTGCGGTCACTGAGACGGCCACTCAGACTTATAACTTGTCTCTCAATGGTGTGACAAGCACAGCCAGCGGAGTTGGCCTGATCGATATCAACGGCTTTGCTGGCGACGATTCCATCACAGCAACCACTCTGGCCACAGCTTCAGCCTATCCGATCACGATTCTGGCCTATGGCGGAATCGGCAACGATACCGTGAACATGACCGGTATAAACAACGGTCACGTGGAAGTGTTTGGTGGCTCAAATAATGACACAATCACAGGCCCTGCGTTTGCTCTCTACTCTGAGCTCAATGGAGGATCAGGGAACGACACCATCACAGGTGGCGGCTCATCCGACCTGATCAACGGTGATTCTGGAGACGACTTCCTCAGTGGTCTGGCCGGAAACGACAGCATCACTGGCGATGGCGGAAACGACATCATCGTTGGTGGTCTTGGTGATGATAGCCTCAGTGGTGGCGATAGCTCTGATGTGTTCATTTGGAATCTTGGTGACGGGAACGACGTGATTGGCGGTGGCCAAGGCCAGGACGCACTCGTCTTCAATGGATCCGCAACCTCAAGCAATGTCTTCTCCACCTCGAGCATTCCTGGCCCTGCTGCCCCTGGTATCGTTGGCCCTGGCCTCTCGAACCTGGCTTTGATTCAAATCGTCGGCAATGGGTCCGCATCGGCGACCGACCTTGAGCATGTCTCTCTGGTTGGTGGTTCAGGTGGCGACACCTTCAACGTCGGCAACATGCAACAGACCAGCATGACATTGGTCGACGCGGCATTCGCTCCAGGTTCTACGGGGAACGTAGCCAACGTCAGTGGTACGGACGTAGGTGACACCATCGTGATCACCACTCCATCGCCTGGCCAGGTCAATATCAACGGCCTGCCTGCCTTGGTCCGTCTGTTCAATTCGGTCAAGCCAGGCGACACGCTGAACCTCGACGCCGGTGCCGGTAACGACAATATCTCCATCACTGCTGATGCTTTTGACCAGATCTCAACCGTGATCAACGGTGGAGACGGCAACGACTTCATCGATGGCTTCAATATTGTCAACGGTGGCAACGGCAACGATACGATCTACGGTACGGGCCTGAACGATGTCCTCAACGGTGGAAACGGTAACGACTCCATCGATGGCGGCGAAGGCAATGACCTGCTACTCGGTGGTGCTGGCAACGACTTCATCAACGGTGGAGACGGCAACGACAGCATCTGGGGCGAAGCCGGCAACGACAGCCTGATCGGTGGCCTTGGCAACGACATGATGTACGGTGGCCTTGGCAACGACTACATGCTTGGCGGGACCCCTGAAACCGCGAACACCAAGCACAAACCTCGCAAGTCGGGCCTGCCAAACGACGGCAATGACACCATGCTCGGCGGCAACGGCTTCGACAAAGTGGACGGCGGCAACGGCGACAATCTACTCGACGCCGGTGCGGACAACATCCGCGAAACCGTGCTCGGTGGTTCAGGCAACGACATGGCCTTTACCCATCAGGCCACGGAGAAGAATTACGACCGAACAGCTCTTGATGGTGGCTTCCAGCACATCTACAAGCAAGGTGTTCTGTCTGAGCCTCCAACCCCAGCCGTCCCAGTCAATGCGAATTCTCTTTCGTACAGAATTCCTGCCTTCTACTACACCGGTCATATCTTCAGCAACGGTACAGTTGTCGAACAACCACCTCTGTCTGAGATGATCGCACGGGGCCGGACGGTGATCACCACCGCATCGGCTTCTGTAAAACCAAAAGTGACAGTCAAGGCCGCCAGCATGTCAGCCAATAAGCTGACACCTGCCAAAGCCAAAGCAACTGCCAAAGCCAAAACAACTGACAAAGCCAAAAAGTGATCTGCGGTTAATCACCACGTGATCGCTGACTAAAGTACAGGCGAGACCTCTCATTGCAGAGGTCTCGCCTTTTTTTATGAAGCCATCATGGACTATATTAATATTTATCAATGATCCCCTTGTGAATCATCCCTGACATTCTGAAAGGCCCCTGCATGAGCGATTCTATACGTAGACTGATTGCGACTTCATCCTTGGTTATGTTCTTGTCTGCCATGATTTTTGCCAATCCTGCCCAAGCCTGGAATGGCCGAGGCCACAGGTTGGTCGCCTGGATGGCGTTCGAACAACTTGATGAAACCACCAAATCCAAGCTCGCCCAAATTCTTCGCGAACACCCTGCCGAACGCACCTGGTGGAGAAACGCCCGGTTCAACCCGCGCGACGAACGCCTCAGCCTTTTCGTGAACGCTTCGGTATTTCCCGACCAGGCTCGACCTGACACGGAATTCGCTCGCTATTTCCGCCCACGGGCCCATTACATCAACTATCGCCTCGTCTACGAACGCAATAAACCGATGCGTATCGAAGAACCTCGCCCCACCGACGAGAACGTCGTAAACACTTATCTTGCCCACCTGAAAACCATCAACGAACCGAAAAACAGCAAGGCCGAACGGGCTGTTGCCTTGAGCTGGGTGATCCATCAGGTGGGCGATATCCACCAGCCGCTTCATGCTGGTGCCCGATTCTGTCCAGCTACCCCGAATGGCGACCAAGGCGGAAACCTGGTGGAAGTGCCTAACGATAACGGTTCAGACAATCTTCATGCCTACTGGGACGGGATCCTTGGCCGGGAGGAAAACCCACCCTCTCTCGACCGCGAATCCAGACGCCTTTTGCGTGATTACCCTAAAGAGAGCTTCACCAGGGAACTCGAAAAGAACGCGATTCAGGACTGGGTCCGTGAAGGCGGAGAAGCTTGTCGCGACGTGGTTTACGCCAACCTGGCGATCGATCAGAACAGGTTCCGCGAACTCCCCATTGGATACGCCGCCGGAGCCCGCAAACTGTCGGAGAAGAAAGTCGCCTTGGCGGCATATCGCTTGGCCGATGTGCTCCGCAAAATTGCTGCCGATCAATCCAAAACCACGCCAAAACCGGCTAACGAGAAGGCAACGGTTCCTACACGTTAATTCCTTGCAAAAATAAACCACTGGCCTGTGCTCTATTCAGGCCAGTGGTTTAATTAGTACGACTTAAATTACGATTAAATTACGATCAAATCACAACTATAAAACATTTTTCATTGAAAAAATATTAACATCTTTAACTTCCCAATCTAAAAAACCTCGCCCCCACATTTCCAATCCTAAATAAATACCGCCTATCCGCACATCATTCCAGTTTTCCGGCAATCGCTGCCATGGATAACGTATCATTAGGAATGAAAATGGGATCCTGAGCTTAATCCATCCATCATCCAGATCTTTCTTAACAATCCAATTCTCAATCGCCTTTCCATCATAATATACGAGTTCACCACCCGTAGTTGCATTTCTGATTGCTGATGCCCCAGGCTTATGACCAGACAACCCCCAGGTATGCCTGGAATCATAAATCCCCTCTGGATCCGAATTCGTTTTCGTAATATTCCAGGGCAAATGGATTCCGCTATATGCCTCTCCCTTTTGAGGGCACATATCATAGGATCGAGTCCGTTCCAGATTGATTTCAACGTACTTTTTCTCTTGAGTCCCAAGGCCGTAATTATCCCCTTGATATCTGGTCGCAACTCCAACGGAAACTCTGGCTTTTGGAGGTAGAATCCCACGAGTATCCTTTGTCATCAATTTGTTTATCCGGTAAGTGATATCCACATAAATATTGTCACCAATCCTTGGCTTTTGTATTTCGTTAAACGCAATATCGAAACTCTCATTAATTGCTCCAAACAAAAATGTCGGAATCACATCAGCACCTGAAAGATCTTTGCCTGAAATTTTGTCCATCACCATTCGGAGCGAATATTTTTTATCGTCTAATTGACTGGCAAAAACCTGATACAGAGGGTCATTCGGCAATAATGCATTCATACCCTTATCCGGTCGTACAGGAGAGTAATTCCGGTTCTCCATACTTGTTGAAACAAGCCAAAACAAATTTGACCCACCCACACCTTCGGATTCGTCGGTCATGGTGTCGAATTGGATCCAAGGATACTGTGACAAAGCCCGAAGCCGTCGGGGCGAACGAATTCCTGGACTCCAGCTTAAAACCCTTGCAGGCGATGCAGTGCGAGTCAGTTCTAAACTTTGGGATGCAGTATCATCAACCGATATACGCCCGGATTTCTGAAAAACAACGTCAATCACTTTATGGTTCTTCGAAACACAAGTCAGATATAACTTCCGCCCTGAATCTCTGACCCATCCTGGAAGTAAAACGCTAAATCCAATATCGCTCCGTTTGAATCCGTTTAGTTTCGCTATCTTCGAACGATCTTCATCAATCGGCACCTCCATCACTATTTTTCCTCCACTTGAGCGTGGGGCATCTACATAAACTTGCACTTTCATATCAGAAGGACTGACATTTTCATCATAAACCCAACCTGTCAGAAACTGCTCCGAACCTTTTGAATAAACCCCATAACTCACACCAACAGGGCTTTTAAAAGGCGCAAGTACAATCGATAAATCACTCCCTGCAATTCCTGATGGTAAAACCTGATACTGCCCTTCAGGGTAAACAAAGATCTTCCTGTTTGAAAAAGCCTGAGCTTTTGGCACGACCCAACGGAATCCAACCTTGTCGTCCACTAATCCCAAAACAGATTTCAAATCCGGCCGTTTCTGATTTGCCGCAATTTTAGCAATAAGCACGCCGCCTTTTGTTCTGGGCTTATCAATGTAGACTTCGACATTTTGGATTCTGTTCTGCCCCTTTTGATAAAGATATCCAATCATCAACTTGGTATTACCGTTGACAATAAATTGTTCTGTGGTTCCAACGTAAACATTTCTGGATTGCGCTGAGGATTCTGCGGACATCAACATAACCAGAATAGCCGTCGAAACCGCGATAGGATTCATCCGTCCCAATGAGATATTTCCAATACAAGCGTTAGTAACGGCTTTCCAAGATTCACTGAGTTGTTCCAGCAATTTAGTCATCTCAGAACTCCTTCTAATGCAAGACTTTTCAAAACAGAGATCCCAAAGCAAGAATATCAATGGCAACCCCAACGGCCTAGAAAGTGCAGCCCGCTATTAGTAAAGCAACTTGCAGGCACAAACGCGACAGTTGCATCAACAATCGGCATAGAGTGCATTTGCGGGCTTATAGAAGCACACCCGCTATGGCAAGTCGGGAATGATTCATGTTCATGGTATATCATTGGATACGCTGCGGCCAAAACCTGTACAATTCGGTTCATCGAGATACTCCTTGCGTTAGTCTGCGTTAAAGCTTTTTGCTTCTCACACAGATCAGTTCCCAATCAAGGCGATTTTGCTCGGACTTTTTCCGTTTTTTTTGCAATTTTTACCCATCTCGTTCTGAAATCTGGAGTTTGAGCCTGAGATTTGGGCTAGCGCCAAGACCGGCTAGACACAGTTTCCGCGTTTGACTCTAGCCGCAGGGCACTAGTAGTGCCCCCTCAAGCCTTATAAATGGGGTAGTTTGCTGTGGAGTCTCCTCCGGAGCCCAAAAAATCATTGGTTCAGGGTTTATGGATGTCCAGAGGACATGCCTATTAATGGTTGTCTCCTCCGGAGCCCAAAAGACTACTGGCTCAGGGTTTATGGGTGTCCAGAGGACACGCCTATTGACGCCCGCCTACGCCTACCCAACAATCTTGACTTGACGGAGCACTAACCCCGGTTTCCGCGATTTACAAATCCAACCGGAGCTAGCGCCAAGACCGGCTAGACAACATCTGCGGTGTGCTTGGCCACGGTTCGCTTAAAAAACGGAAGTACTTTTCGACCTGATCCAGAACAACCCTAAAGCGAAAAAGGCCAGCCCTTGCGGACTGGCCTTTTTCATATGGATGTTTCCGACCCTAACTCTCAATCAGACAAACAATCGGGATCGTTTTTTCGAGATGAGGGTTTGAACTGCTGATTCGAGAGGCTGATTTACCAGCGTCTGAAGATCGTTTGGCAAACCGTTACCCGTCGTGACGGAAAACTCACGAACGTTGTTGTCATCGTTCAGAATCGTGCCGATCACAGAGTCGACAGCCAGTTGTGCATTGGTTGGATAAGCCAGAACCAGTTTGAATGTTTCGTCGCTCTCAACCTGCTTGTCGCCGTAAACCCTGATTCTGACTGTCTTCGTCGTTTCGCCTGGCTGGAATGTGACTGTTCCGTAGTCGCCACGATAGTCGTACCACTCCGTTGCCGTTCCGTTCGTATCGTCTGTATAGACGAATATCGAAGAAGTCACATCGAGGTTCCCAGACCTTGTCAGGGTAAAGATCATGCCGTTCGTTCCGCGATTGCCCTCAATCACGGATGTATCCGTGGATGTGATTGTCGTGGCCAGGAAGTCGTCCGTCTTGATCGTACCAATCCCTGTCGCATTTTGCAGAACAGCATTGGAGGAGATGTTCGACAACAGTACCTTGAACTGCTCGTTGTTCTCTAAGGTCGTGTCGCCATAACCATTTATAGTGATGGTACCAACCAGTGATCCGGCAGGAATCACCAAGGTTCCAGTTTTGGCTTCGTAATCAATCCCGGCGATCGCCGTCAGATCGCTCGTTGAATAGCCCATCGTCACATCAGTGGCCAAGGCGTCACTAAGCTGAACACTGAAGACATAACTCGTTGTGCCTGAGTCGCCTTCAACCTCTTCAACGTCGCCAATCGTGACTGAAGGAACGTCGTCATTGCCAATCGTTCCCACGGCCCGGCCCACAGCGATTATCGCGTTGCGATTCGGGTTCGCCAGATACACTGCAAAAGTCTCATCGCTTTCAAACTGAGTGTCGCCATAGACTGTGACACTAAATGTGGCTGAAACCGAACCGGCTGGGATCGTCATACTTGTGTTCAAAGGCACATAATCTTCACCAGGCGTTGCCGTAATCCCTGAGGTGTAGTATTCAAACCTCACAGAAGACGTTGTAGGTTGACTCAGGCTTACCGTGAACACCAAATTCGACGTTCCCGAATTGCCTTCCACAACCGTCGCATTCGAGATGCTCAAAGTTGGGGTTGTTGTCGGTGGTGTCACATCATCGTTCGTGATCGTTCCTGTCGCTGTCGCCGTGCCAATCGTGGCGTTCGACGATACTCCGGAAAGTGTCACCCGCAAAGTCTCGTCCGTCTCAACGGTCGTATCACCATTCACCACCACGTTAAACGTGCCCGTCGTCGAACCGGCTGCAATCGTCACCGTTCCACTACCGGCTACATAATCGGTGCCAGACCTGGCCGTCAGATTGGATGTCGCATAGTTCACCGTCACTGCGGATGCAGCAGCCTGGCTCAAGGTCACCATGAACACAAGGTTCGACGTCCCTGAATTACCCTCGGCCTTGCTCACATTCGCAATGCTCAACGATGGCAAAACCGGTGGAGCCACGTCGTCATTCGTGATCGTTCCTGTCGCCGTCGCCGTGCCAATCGTGGCGTTCGACGATGCTCCGGAAAGTGTCACCCGCAAAGTCTCGTCCGTCTCAACGGTCGTATCACCATTCACAACCACGTTAATCGTGCCCGTCGTCGAACCGGCTGCAATCGTCACCGTTCCACTACCAGCTACATAATCGGTACCAGACCTAGCGGTCTGATTGGATGTCGCATAGTTCACCGTCACTGCGGATGCAGCAGCCTGGCTCAAGGTCACCGTGAACACCAGATTCGATGTCCCCGAGTTACCCTCCGCCTTGCTCACATTCGCAATGCTCAGCGATGGTAGGGGGGCCACATCATCGTTCGCGATCGTTCCTGTCGCCATCGCCGTGCCAATCGTGGCGTTCGACGATGCTCCAGAAAGTGTCACCCGCAAAGTCTCGTCCGTCTCAACGGTCGTATCACCATTCACCACCACGTTAAACGTGCCGGTGGTCGACCCTGCTGGAATCGTCAATGTACCGCTGTTCGCTACGTAATCCGTACCGGCCGTCGCCGTGACGTCGGATGTCGCATAGTTCACCGTCACTGCTGAAGCGGCCGCCTGGCTCAAAGTCACCGTGAACACCAGATTCGATGTCCCCGAGTTACCCTCCGCCTTGCTCACATTCGCGATGCTCAGTGATGGCAAAACAGGAGGTGCCACGTCGTCATTCGTGATCGTTCCTGTCGCCGTCGCCGTGCCAATCGTGGCGTTCGACGATGCTCCGGAAAGAGTGACACGCACAGTCTCGTCCGTCTCTACGGTCGTATCACCATTCACCACCACGTTAAACGTGCCCGTCGTCGAACCGGCTGCAATCGTCACCGTTCCACTACCGGCTACATAATCGGTGCCAGCCGTGGCCGTCAGATTGGATGTCGCATAGTTCACCGTCACTGCGGATGCAGCAGCCTGGCTCAAGGTCACCGTGAACACCAGATTCGATGTCCCCGAGTTGCCCTCGGCCTTGCTCACATTTGCAATGCTCAGCGAGGGAGTGGACGGTGTCGTATTGAAGCCGGAATAATTCAAAGCAGCCTGAACATTCAAACGCCCGTCACTCAGAACTTTACCTGTCACTGACGTGGTCGGTATGGCGGTTGCGAGAATGGCTGTGCGAAGTTGCGACGCCGTTGC
Organism: Candidatus Kuenenia stuttgartensis; assembly: GCA_945874095.1. GTDB lineage: Bacteria > Planctomycetota > Planctomycetia > Isosphaerales > Isosphaeraceae > QWQI01. Next base: position 24,410 of record CAMCFM010000002.1, on the reverse strand, counting down.
GTTCGGGTATTTGGAAGCCAAAAGGGCGACAGAACCTGTCACGTGTGGGGTCGCCATCGATGTCCCACTGTATGCAGCATACGAATTGCTTGGAACCGAAGACATGATGCCGGCACCAGGAGCAGCGATATCAACCGTGGTTTTGCCATAACTTGAGAACGAGGACATGGCCCCGCTCGAATCCAGCGATGCCACCGCAATCACACCTTCATAACTCGCGGCCGTTGTCGTTGTGGTCCCAACCAAGGTCGATGTGTTCGATGGGTACGACGCAACGGAATCGTTATTATTCGCACTATTACCGGCCGCAATGATTGTCAGAATATCGGCCTTGGCGGCCCTGATAATCGCGCTGTGAAGGGCTGCGGAGTAACCTCCTCCACCCCATGAGTTGTTCGTGGCCACCACATCCATCCCGTGGCGGGTCTTCAAATCTGTGATGTAATCAATCGCTCGCACGGCATCGGCTGTGGTCCCACCATTGGTCCCCAGAAACTTTGCCGAAATCATCGTCACATTCCAGTTCACACCAGCCACACCGGCACCGTTTCCACCCTTACCACCAATTGTACCTGCCACGTGGGTGCCGTGATCATCATCCACAGAGTCGTAAACGCTGTTGTCGTTGTTTTCAAAATCCCAGCCGTGAATGTCATCGACATATCCATTCCCATCGTTATCAATCCCATCCACAGCGTCGTATGGATTTATCCAGATATTATCCACCAAGTCAGGGTGAGTGACCTGGACGCCTGTATCGACAATCCCTACGAAAATCGACTTCGATCCCGTCTGCCCATCGTTCCAGGCTGCCTCAGCATTGATCCCGTAAATATTGGTAGTGCCAACAGGCCCCACGGAAGTCGGGCTGTCGCTGCCTTCCATACCCCACAACTGGCCGTTCGTATAATATGTATCGTTACTGACCGCTGAAGCAGTCACATGATAATTCGGTTCCGCAAAAACAACACCAGGTTGCCTGGAGAACCAGTCAAGTGCCTTCTGATTCGACATCCCGGCAGGAAGTTTAATCAACTCCATCGCCCCATCACCCATATTCAACCGCTCTGCACTCAGGATTTCATCCTTAAGCTGAACATTTAAATTATATCGGGACTGAGCTCGCAGCTGAACATTCGTACCTGACGAATACTGGACAAGAATTTCATCCGAAATCACACTGGTCGTTGCCAGATTCATCGTCGGAACTGTACGGTCCTCAAGGTTTGCAAATACCTCGAGCTTGAACTGACGACTCTTTCGAACCCTGTACCTTGGGCTGAAACGACTTTGTCCTTGTCTCATAACCTTATTCCCCTTGAGTCAGATAGTGGTGTGTGAGCATGAATCAAGTCTGATGATTCAGCCAATATACTTCAACCAATGCTCTCTGTGACTTCAAATTTACAGTATTTTGTGAGAAACTCCTACGAATATCTAAAAGATTTCCCAGAATCACTTTTCTGAAACAACAGATCACTGCCATAACTCTTCCAAAACTCGGATTGACCAATCTTCATTCTGCGGATAAAGTCCCCCAAACACGTCGAAGCCCGCCCGTCATTCGCATTGCGATTCGCCTGGCGTGACTAACTTCGGGACGGATTCCCTAGTCTTTTGACATGCGGGCCAAGATCGGACTCGGGCGCACCATGGAAGGGCGCGCATTCCAGTTCGTTTCTTGAGACCGGTGAGGTGATTCATGGACGAACCCCTTACCTGTCCGACGTGTTCTGATCAAAGTTCAAAAATGCCACCCACACTCTCCATCATCATACCTGCCTATAACGCCCAAGCAGACCTCCAGGCCTGCCTCCTCTCACTTCAAGGCAACATCCCTCTACCATACGAAATTCTCGTCATTAACGACGCCTCATCCGACAACACCGCCCAAATCGCCCAGAACTTCGAAACCCGCCTCTTTACACTTCCAAAACGAAGTGGCCCAGCCTCCGCCCGAAACCTTGGATGCCACGAAGCTCGCGGCCAATGGATCTTCTTCCTCGATGCCGATGTCACCGTCCAGTCCGACACCATCGCCAATGCCTTCGATCATATCCATCGTAATCCTCTGATCGACGCCCTGTTTGGCTCCTATGACAACTCCCCAGCTGACCCAGGCCTCGTCAGCCAATTCCGAAACCTGCTCCACCATCACGTCCATCAAACAGGCGATTTTCACCAGAATACCCGACAGGCACAGACTTTCTGGACCGGCTGCGGGTTCATCCGCCGTGACGTCTTCCTGAAACTCGGCGGTTTCGATCACTGGAGATACGAAAAACCCGCCATTGAAGATATTGAATTCGGGTATCGCCTGCTCGACGCCGGCCATCACACAGTCCTGGCGCGTGATGTCCTCTGCAAACACAGAAAACGCTGGACCATCCGCACCATGCTCCGCACAGACTTCTTCCAGAGAGGCCTCCCATGGAGCCTTCTAATGCTCAGATCCACCCGTCAGACCAACGACCTGAACGTCGATAAAATCCAGAAAATCGCCGCCCTCGCCGCTGCCGCTTTATGGATTGGGCTCTTCCTGATTGCATTTCACCCCATCGCAGGAATCGCTCTCGCACTCACCTCAAAACTTATCATGCTATGCCTCAACCTGAGCTTTTTCAGACTTCTGAAAAAACAAGGTGGATTCAAACTCGCTCTCACCGCCCTCGGCCTCATGAATCTTTATTATCTCGTCTGCCTGACAAGCTATGCCACCGCCATCAGTGTCTGGCTTGCACACGATCGCCTTGGCCTGATGAAATCAAACTCCATCAGACCTCCATATCCTTATTCCAATCACATTGCCGAAACATTAAAGAATAAATCGGTCGAATCGCTTGTACCCCAAACCAACTCATCTACTTGATGAATTTAAATTTTACCCATTCAAATGTCTCAAAATAATGTACTCCCAAAAATTGCTATCGACGGCCATCGACTCACAGAAAACTCAACCGGTGTAGGCCGATACTTATCCGTCCTGCTAAACCAGTGGTCGCTTGCCCCTGACTTATTACCATTCCATCCTATCATTATCAAGTGTACAGAACGAAAAGCCGACCTCGATCCCTGGAAAAACCGTTTCCAGCACGTCTGTCATGGCTCGAGATTACCAGGCCTGATCTGGGAAAATACAATACTTGCATCTCGGGAATTTCGCCATCTCCCACTCTTTGCACCTGCCAACCTCGTTCCGTATCGCTGGAAGGGCCCTGTGGTGCTAGTCGTTCACGACACATTTTGTGAACATTCTGACTCCCATATCTCAACATTCAACCGAATTCGATTCCGCTCCAGATACCGCCGTTCTGCCCAAAGGGCCGACCTCATCATCACCCCTTCCCAAGCAACGGCACACGATGTTCATCAATTCTTTCAGATCCCAATCTCCCACATAAAAGTCATTCCTCCAGGAATTCCATCGTATTTCAAGCCCGTTCATGACAAATTCACAAGTGCCCTGAATTTCATTCCTGAAATCAAAAACCCTTACGTACTTTTCGTTGGAAAGAAATCCTCCAGACGAGAATTTCCAGCAATCCTGGAAGCTGTTCAAAGGCTCCGAAAATCAGGACTCAAGATTAATCTGGTCGCCGTCGGCCCATCAACACAAAAACTCGGATCCCAGGATGGTCTGATCGAGCTGGGATACATCTCAGATCAAACTCTCATCCAACTTTATCAGAATGCAATCGCTTTGATCTGGCCAAGCAGTCGCGAAGGATTCGGCCTGCCTCTGGCTGAAGCCATGGCATGCGGGTGCCCGATTATCACCACTCCCGTAAATGCGATCGCCGAAGTCGCCGGCCAAGCCTGCCTGACTCTTCCCGACTGCTCTCCTGATTCAATAAAATCAGCTGTCCAACAGATTATCGAAGATCCTCAATTCACCTCATCAATGATTAGAACAGGACTTGAGCAATCGGATCGTTATGACCCAAAAGTCTTCGCTGACCAAGTCTCTGAAATCCTTAAGAGATTTGCAACTTAATCCAACCACCAGCGTTTCGGAATGATTGGTTTAAATTCCGTCCTCGGTTTCTTGGCACGTATCACCCAGCATTGTCCAAATTCATGCATGGAAAACACTCGAATCAGAAAATACTGTATCAACACCAGCAACTTATGGTACCTCCAGCGCACCCCAACAGAGCTCACGCAAAGCTCATGAAATTGCTCTTCCATCAATTCTACCCAATGCTTTAAATCCGCCAGATATTGGTGAGTTGGATCCAGCCCTGCTGCATTTGTGCCCAATGCCGGAACTCGTATCTCCACAACCCCATCAACCTGAATTAATCGGGCCAACTCGCCAATCGCTGGCCGGGGATCTCGCAAATGCTCCAGAACACTGTCCGCCTTGATCCATTGAAATTGACGATCTCCAAACGGCATCCAAATAATATGGGCCTGAATATCAACAGACCCCGGCAAAGCACGAAGGTCGACATTCACCCAGCCAGGCTCTGGGTCATGTCCGCATCCAACATTTAAACCAATTTTTTTGATCACCTTAACCTCGTTCTGCATTTAAGCCGCTTGTATTTTTTCAGACAATCCAGAATTCGACACCATCGGCGCGTTTATTGGCCCTCCGGATCTTTCAATCCATCCAAGATACTGTTTCAAATGCCGCTCTTCATCAAATTGCGACTCTATGGATTCGCGTCCAGTTCGCCCGTGTCGATCCGTCAACGCTGGATCCATCAAATATCTCCGCATTGCATTTTCAAGTCCTTCAATATCATCAAAAATCAGCCCACCGCCAGATGCAGCAACAATTTCAGGCAAAGCTCCAAGATTCCGGCCGATGACTGGCCTGCCTTGTGCAAACGACTCCAGAACAACATATCCGAACGTCTCCGGCACCAGCGATGGCACCACCATTGCACGCGAGTTTTTCATAAGACTTCTTAATGCATCTCCTTCAAGCATCCCCTCAAACCGCACATTCAACATCCCTTCTGCCTGCTTTTTTAAATGATCCAAAAAACCGCCATGCCCTGCTATGCGCAAATCCGCTTCAGGGAATTTTTCCATTAATCCAATCACTTGTTGGAATCCTTTGATTTTCTCAAGCCTCCCGACGCATGCAAAATAAGGTCTTTCAGATTTCAATCGCTCCTCAGATCTCTCTAGCCTGTAAGCAAATGGCCAATCCTGAGGCAGAAAATACGGCAGCACATCTATCGCTCGATCAATTCCCCTCCGGCGATGCTCCTCAGCCGATGTTTTACTTGGTACAATCAGCCGATCAAGCTTCGCCAGCCCACGTTCCATAAAACCTGTATGCCGCCACAACTGCGGCGGTCGCCCACTTGCAATGGAACACCGATTGCATCTCGACTCATCGCACAACTGATCATCCGACCTCCAAAGAACATGCATGGGACAAACCAGCCAATGTTCATGGGCCGACATCAACCGAACTGCCTTTCCGTAATCCTTCATTAATAAACCTGGCCCACCAATCAACGACAGGTTATGAAAATGCACCACATCTGGCTCAATCCGTTGGATCAACTCCTGAATCATCGGCCATTTCGGCCCCGGCATTCCGGATTGCTGAGTCCATAAAGGCGATAAAGGCCCAGCCCAACTTTTCAACCCATGCACCTGCACTCCTTCAGGGGGAGTGTAATCCCTCACAGGAAATGAACCTCGCACCAATTCAAATGCGTCCTGACAATAAATCACATGCACTTCATGACCACGACGAGCCAAAGCACGCGACAGACGATCCACATAGGCAGAATCTCCACCAAAACTGTGTGCACCAAAAAAACTTGTGAGCATACAGAATTTCATGAGACCCGCCGATCACGCTTGCTTTGATTCACATTCAAATTCTCAAACTCACTCCAAAGCATTCTGCCAGCCACTTCCCAGCGATATTTTTGTGACCGTTGCAATCCGTTTTGCGAAAGCTTTTGACTCAATGTTTCATTTCCAGCCAATTGCAGCCACTTCGTCTGCATATCCTGAATGTCCAATGGATCAAATCCAATTCCTGCATTTCCCACCACCTCAGGTAATGACCCAGCATGGCTGTGCAGCACAGGCACTCCACACGCCATTGCCTCAGCAGCAGGAAGGCCAAATCCTTCCCAAAGCGATGGCAAAACCACCGCCTGTGCATTGCGATAAATACTGGCCAGTTCATCGTCTGGTACATAACCTGTAAACACAACCCGTGATTCAACACCATTTTCAAACGCCGCTTCTCGCAACTCTGGCAAATGCGTATGAAACGTGTCGCCGAAGTCACCCACTATGACAAGATTTCCCAATACTTCAGGAAGTCCTGAAAAGGCTTCGATCATGCGTTTCAGATTCTTGTGAGGGCTCAGGCCACCAACATAAAGCCAGTATTTTGTATTCTCTGGAATTCGATATTTTGCAACTACCGACTGGAACTCAGGCAAATCCTCAATCGGCTTGAGAAAGGTTGGCTCGACACCCTCAGTCAATAACCCGATCTGATCGCGATTCATCCGGAAGTAACGCGCCAAATCCGTTCGCGACTTCTCAGAAACCGTCGTCAATCGGCTAGTATTCCAAGTTGCCATGTGCTCTTTCAACCACCAGAACCAGCGGCCCTTACGCGTCGGGAATACCAGGTCTGGACGATCCACGGCCAAAGTGTCATGAAGCGTCACAATCATCTTTTGGCTCGGCCAAACTGGATAATATGTAAACGAAGATGGAAAATAGAAAATGTCATATCCCGCTTTTTTAACTCCCTGACCCATCTTCCAAAGCTCGCCAATCGACCGATTCCCTCTCGCTGATGCAGATTCCGCTTGCGCCCGCCTTGTGGCAACGGTGCGTAAGCCCACCCCCGAAGGCAATGAAATCAGGCCCTTAGAGGGTTCGTCCACGATCACTTCCAAGGTGTGGCCTGGGTTCGTCGCAACCAGTCCTGAAAGAATTCCTCTTGCAAATCGGCCGAAGCCACGACGGTTGGCAAGGCACGTACCATCGAATCCAATCGATAAAGATCGACCTTTTTTTTCGAAATCAGATTCATTCATGATCCACTTCCTTGCGTGCCATCACTAAATAAGAATGTCCAAACGGAATTTTGACAAGTCCAGTCCCAGCAATTCGACTCTCCATCCACCCCACCAACCTCGCCAACAGATGCCCTTTGGGTCGAATCTGCCACTGCCTGGGCAACCCTGTCTTAAACGCCATTTTCCCCTTGTTTTGCCTGCTTACGCAATTCTTGTAGCGCACCAAAACCTCCTCAGCCAAACCACCTACCAAATTATAGTGACTTCTCCGAATAATCTTAAACCCATTCCGAATTAAAAACCCGTTCAGCTCAATACTCGAAACGATCGAATCATCACAGTCTGTGTCTCCCCAGACACCTGGCGCATTCGTGCGAAACAATAAAACACCACCAGGCCTGACCACTTGGAACAGTTCCATTAAAGCCTTTTCACGCAATGGTTTCGGGATATGCTGAATGACGTCAAATCCGGTGACCAAGTCGAACAAGACCGTTTTAAATGGCAATCCAGGTAATTCGCACCTGACAATCATCGGCTTGTCGTCACCAATAACACACTTCATAGCCGAAGGCTCTGGCTCCAGCCCAACCCTGTTATCCCAACATTGCCAATCAGCCCATTGGCTCATCCTTAAGCCGGTCCCACATCCAACATCGAGCCAGTTCCATTTCATGCTCGAATTCCTCAACTGCCGTTTCAATTCGTTCTGAATCCACCTTCGTTCAATCCACTCCACACCGTTCGACCACCAATGGTCAGTTGCAGACCTCTCGAGCATCTCGAAATATGAATCAGGTTCAGCCAGAGTCACAGCATTATCAATCACCTGACCACCCCAATCGATTTTTCATCCTTGGATCCGTCCATGACGGCTAGAATTTTAGCTGATCCACCAGGCAATGATCCCGTATCGACTCGCAGAGATTGTTTTCTCAGATCAATTCGCTCGATGCCATTTGATTTCTTTTTACCAATCACTTGTAATACAATTGTGACTCCAATCAGAGCGGATACATATTCAATGACAACCATCATTCCAAATGCAAGACCCGATTGCTGAAAAAACGCGATTGAGATAGACCCAACGAATAAGCCTGTCAGGTGAATCAACCCCGGCAATGAAACCATTCGATCAGCCTTGATGGCTGTCAGACAAGCCCCTGACAACATGGCGATCACAATCGGTGCAAATCGCAAAGCATTTAAAGCCAGAATATCAGAATGTAATCCTGCTTCATTATTCAATCCAAATACAGAGCCAATGATTTCGGCGCCAAACAGACAAGCCACAGTTGCGGAAACAACTGTAACAGACATTGCAATGAGTAAACCTTTCTGAAAAAATATTTGCACATCTAAGACGGATTGCCTTGTCAGTAAAGGCCCAAGTGTACCAATCCATCCTGCAACCGGTATCACGCCTGTCATTAAGAATCTCCTCGCTGGTGCCACTTCCTGCCATATTGCAGGTGCAATCATTCCTAGAATCAATGCATCGCAACTCCAGGAGAAAACCCGAATCCAACGAGTGATCGACTGTTCAAAAGAACTGAACAGAATTGGTCTCCACGCACGTCGTATCAGTGTCATCCATCGTCCACCTGGAAATGCATGATTTAACCAGGCATCAATACACCAGAAAACCAATAAGCCCACTTCCGCTGTAAACAAAGCCCATCCAGCCATGCACGGTAATTCAGAGATTATTCCGTACAGTTTTAAGAAAAAGAGAAATAGAACGTTTCTTGACATGATGATGAGGCTCGACTTCGCAAATCGCAATTGAGCACGAGGTCCCATATCTGGAGAGAGTGAAGAGGCAACAAGCGTTAATGCCAAGGGTAGAATCAGGCTCGAATCTGCTGGCTTCATCGACAAACTTGTCACAAAGAAAATCAAGGATGCAAAACAACCGAGAATTGAACGTGTTACGAGAACAATCGCCGTCCATTCTCTTAAATGCAAAGGATGTCGAATCGCTGCACGAAGTGCTACAATTTCGAGTCCATTTCGAGGTATCAGGAGGCATATCCCAAGCCATACAGAAAGCCATTCCCAATCAGAATAACTTTTCAGATCCCATGTGTGATATAAGCTACGGAAGATCAGAAGGTTTACGAATAGCGAGAATAGATCTGCAAAAGCCAGACTTATTGATGATTTGGGGAATGCTCGTCTCATTAAAACACCTCGACCTGATTCATATGATGTGAATCCAGGTCCATTACGGGCTTAACAATTCTGATCTCACCGACAGGACCGATTTGCGTCATGATGATCGACATAAAAGGTGTTTTCGTCATTCGACCCAGCAATCTTGCAATGCGTGCCCGTATGGATTTATCGGTTATCGGCCACCCACTGAAGTCTGCTGCCTGATATTGCACTTCACTAGAGTTTAGCACCTCTAAAGCCATTTTTGACCAAATTTTAGGTGATCGCGATAGAGGCCAGTGAATATCACCACGCCTCCATTGCACATACTTCTCTGCCCATGACCGGTTTAGATATCCTACACCAAATAAACCAACATGCGGATCAACGCCCGGCCAATATCGGTTCGGTGACCATATCAGGATCGTACCACCAGGCTTCGTAACGCGAAACATTTCCGTAATGGCAGATTCAGGATTCTCCAAGTGCTCCAGCAAGCTATCGGCCACCACAGAATCAAATGTATTGTCAGGCCAAGGAAGCTTCTCAGCACAAGCTGGATAAAGTGTTGCAGGACTTTGAAACCCCATTTCCATGATTCGTTTTCGAGCAACTACAAGCCATCGGGATGCGATATCGACACCAACAGCATTTCTACCAGCCTTTAATGCAGCCCCCATAAATCCGCCAGTTCCTGTACCAAGCTCTAAAATCGTTGCTTTTTCAGGGATACGTTTTAATAAAGCGGCTCCTCTCAATTCCGCATCCAATACGTGCCTCACAAAACGCTCTCGCCTTTCTGTTGACACATCAGCTGTTATTTGATAATACCGGCGTGTGAGTTGCTCAAGTGATTCCTGACTTTCATAATGGGACAATCGCTCTGCTTTCTGACGCTCCTGATTTAAACTCAAATACCGATCCGAACGGATTCTCAAATCCAGAAATCCAGCCACTTCTTTAAAGACTTTCCCACAATTTAGACATTCAACTCGAAGCTTTTTATGACCTATCTCTGAAATTTCTGAATGACACAAATTGCAAACAGGCTCCAACGAGCCTAATCTCTTTATTGAGCCATCGGGATTACAAGAATTCCTATTGTTATCCATGACAATCATGATGCAATCCGCCTGATATTTCGAAGCCCAGAACCAACCCATCTTTTATATTTCATGATCTTCAGATCCATCTGATCAGGCTCGCTCCAAGCCCAATCCGATGCCATTCCGCTACGAACCAGGTCATAAATATCAATTCTAGGTAAACAATTTAATGGATCCCGCGGACCAACCCAGCCAGGCTCTGTTCCATATCCACCCATTCCGTATTCCTCAACAATTTCCTGGGCTATTCTGGGAGCAATTCCATAAGGATAAGCAAAGTGGCTGCACTTTTGTCCAATCTGATCTTCAATTGTTTTCTTGGACGTTTCAATCTCATTTCGAATTTGTTTTGCACGACACTTATCAAAATCTGGATGAGAACACGAGTGCGCTCCAATGCACCAACCTTCGAGATTTAATTCCTTGATCTGCGTCCATGAAAGGCAAAGCTCTTCAGTGACCCACGAAGGCTGTCCGTTCCAACGATTTAATTTACCGACATAATCCGTTACGACAAATATCGTCCCAGGCGATGGCAAGTATTCTACACATTTCAGAATCGAACTCAAAGCGTCATCAAATGTGAGACAAGCCGCGATCTTATTTTTATTGCTTACTACGGATTCCAAAGTCTCGAAATGAACTTGGTTGCGATTGCAATCTTGTAACCAGCCTTGTAGATTTTTTAATGAGACGTGTGTCGGGCTGTTGCAATCCGTATCAGATATCCCATGCGCAGTGATGACTGGATATGCTTTCATCGTTTCATACCAATGGTTGCATTCAGAATGGATGAAATCGTCTTTGAAACGTTTGCGCCGTCAAAACCTGTTGCAAAGTTGACGTTGTTGAATTTGATCCCATCACCGACAATTTGTTCTCTGATGGATTCCATTTCACGCATCAGACTTGGTTCGAGGCCGGGCGATTTGAAACCGTAAAGTTTCATAAGAATTCGTTCTTTCAAATAATTCCGAAAAGTTCTCTGACCATCGGTTGGATCGAGTTCCAGCCGCCAGGGAAATGCTGAGATCCGAATTCTACCTCGATCACATACCAATTCCATCCTAAGATAGGGCTCATCTGAATCCATCCAGCTACACTCCATAAAAGCCTTGCACCCATTTGATCCAGTCAGATTCGCACTGGCAAATATTTCAATATGACTACGCATCTTGTCCCATTTCATTTGAACATCTTGCGGTTGATTCACCTGTCCGATAAATAATTGAATCAGGTCGATTAAATGCGACCCATTATCTGTTAGTACCCCACCTCCCGAGATTCGATTATTACCCAGCCAGCCATTTAGGTCTTGCTCATCCGGCTTTTGCCCAATCCTCCCATTGATCTGGATCAATTCACCAAACGCCTGATTTTTAATCAGTTCTACGGCATCCAAAACAGGTTTATAGAATCGATGATTAAAACCTGTTGCCAGAATCACCCCTTTGGCTTCAGATTTTTCCGCTAGCTTTTGAGCTGATTCACTATGGATTGTGAGCGGTTTTTCACAAAGAACGTGCTTACCCGCATCAATCGCCATTTCGATCAGTTCGTCATGATATGAAGGCGGAGTTGCAATCACCACCACATCAATGTCTTTGTCTCTGATTCCTGACAGCACTTCGGAATAGCTTTTGCATTTCCATTTTTTAGCCATACTGCTGGCTCGATTCGAATCTGTATCATACACACCAGCGAGGTTCCAGCCATTGGATAATTTTATGGAATATCCACGACGGGCACCTTGTCCACCAGTTCCAATCAGGAACGCATTTATTTTTTGATTCTTGGCATGCTTGGTTTGCATCGACAGCCTTCCCTGGCAGATCGTTCTGGCACCATCTGATTTCATCCTGATAATAATGAATTCCTAGTTTTCGGATAGATGAAAAAATAAAAAATTGAGCCCTTCCGCTGACGACAGTGAATCGTCATGAGATAAACCCTTAAGCCTATCTCACGACATGACTTCGATTCACCCTTATACGACTATCCCAGTTCTGGAACTGGTACATCCAACTGCCGAGCCAATTCAGAGAGCTTCAGCCAATGCGAATCTTCGATTGGTATCCCATTTGTCAGGCGGGATTTACGATTGATCTGTTCTGGATCGCCTGGCAGTAGAATCTGCTCAAAGCCTTCGCGGAGCTTGCTCGATTTTACGTATCCGGAAAGCCCGACGGCTTCGTTCAAGAGGTGATCGGCTCCTGCAAAAAACGTCGGCTGAATGATGAGGAAAAAGACGTTATTGCCCTTGGCAGGAGGGGCATCTGGATATGCAGACTGACCGCCAGTCAGGCCTCCGGCGAGAATGTCAAGTACGAATGCCAGCCCGAAACCTTTATAGGCCTGAGGGCCACCCATGGGCAGAATACTGCCGAGAGGCTTCTCGTAAAGCACGTGACTGTCGGTGGTTGGATCACCCTCGGGATTTAGCAGCCAGCCTTCTGGAACCGGCTTGCGATCGTTCATAAAATAGGAGCGAACTTTGCCTTCGGCGACAATGCTTGTTCCAAAATCAAGAATCACTGGCTGATTCCCTGTCGGAACCCCCAGACAGAGCGGATTGGTGCCCAATCGAGGCTCAGTTCCGCCCGGTGGGGCGACCCTTTGGCCAGCTCCACAATTATTCACGGTGGCCATTAAAATCATACCTTCGCCGGCGACCCGTTCGGCATATTCGCCAAGCCGGCCAATGTGACCAAAGTTGCGGCCTGCGCCTGATGCCAAACCGAATTTACGAGCCTTGGGAATGATCATGTCCAGAAGCCTGTGCGACTGTACCTGCCCCAGACCCCATCCACCATCGACAGTTACGACCGCACCTTGATCCGATTCCACGTGCAATTCCGAGTTTGGCTGATAGGCCCCTGATTTGATAAAATCGACATATTGTGGGATCCTCAGAACTCCATGCGAATCGTGGCCACACAAGTTGGCTCCTACCAGACTTTTGGCAACAGTACTTGAGGATTCAGCAGGGACGCCAACGGCGACAAAAATCGCAGTGACAAAATCGGTCAAAACCGTATCGCTTATGATTTGCACTCTAGCAATTCCCTTTTTTTGGAGAAATGATCAGGGACTTTCCGGACACATTGTTTATTATGTTCAGATCACAGGAAATCTCACAACTACGAATCTCTCATCAACACTGATTTTTCAAGGAATTGATCGAACATGGCATTTCAAATTCATGAAGAGCTGATCGAATCCGTTCAGGTGATCCAACTCTCTGAACCTTCCTCAGGTGTCTCGGCACGGATTTCGCCAACTTTGGGCTGGAACCTGTTTGAATTGCATTTGTTGGTGGATGGAAAGCCTGTGCCAGTTTTGATGGAGCCAACAGACTTTGCGGCGCTGAAGGCATCTCCTTCACGATTTGGAAACCCTGTATTATTTCCGTTTCCGAATCGCATCCAGAAAGGCCAGTTTCATTGGGATGGAAAGACTTACAACACTCCAGTGAATAATGGAGGAAATGCAATTCATGGATTCGCCCTTCGTTCTGTCTGGCGCGTGACGGAAAAACGGGCTGAAACCGATTTTGCGGAGGTCACAGCGGAATGGCAACTATCGAAAGATGCTCCGGAGCATCTTCAACACTGGCCTGCGGATGCCAAGCTGGAAATCACATATACTCTTACAAAACAGGATCTTAGAGCGACAGCCAAAGTGACGAACCCGGACACAAGGCGACTGCCTTGGGGGCTGGGATATCACACGTATTTCCTTCTCCCGTTATCAAAGGCTGGGAATGTTGATGACACGAGAGTGGTCATTCCAGCATCTCGCAGATGGCATCTGGAGCAGTTCCTGCCAACCGGAGTCAAAGAGGCTCTGCCAGCCTCGCTGGATTTTCGCAACGGATTACCATTAAGAGGATTAAAGGCAGACGATGTTTTAACGGATCTGGCCCATAACGCTGACGGCCGGGTGGAGAGCTTATTAATGGATAAAGCGATCGGGTGGGAGATTGTATTATCGACTCCAAGGCCGTTTTCCGAACTCGTCGTATTCACACCGTCGTGGAATGCAAAGTCAATTGCACTTGAGCCTTACACGCAGACGACGGACGCCATAAACCTTGCGCAAAAGGGAATTGATGGGGGCCTGAGGGTGCTGGATCCAGGGCAGTCTGAGATTCTTGACATACGAATAACGAGTCGGAAGTCAGCTGGTAGAGCTCAATGATTCGCGGTGTTTTGAGCAGCGATCGTTCTGGTTATGACGAAGTGTGACCAGAACGGTATTCCCAGCAGTATTGTAAGAAAGTTTGTCAACGAGTCCACGGGTGACAAGTATTCCAAATCCTCCATCGCGAAGCCCGAGTTGTTCACGGATTTCAAGGTGGCGGATCGGATCTTCTTCATGAGCTGCATGGGGCAGGTGGTTACGGTCGAAACCGACGCCTTGATCGGTCACGGTCAGGTGCAGGCTCCGGTCGTCGGCCCTGAGACGGATATGGACGGTTTTAGAGGTGTCGCCATGATTCCCCCATTCGATCGCATTTTGGCCAAGCTCAAAAACAGCCTGACGCAAACGACCGGTTTTGGTGGTCATCCAGGGCACAAGTCGAACGCAGTGCAGGATCCAAGCGGATGTCCGCTCTAAAGCTTCAGGCCGACTCGACATATCAAGATGGACATCAATATGGAATTGACGTTTGAGGCGTAGTTTCAGGATCGATTCAACCCGGGTGATCCATTGATCACTGCCTCTCCACCCGCTTCGACCGATCACTCCATCGGGCTGGAGCCAGAAAAAATCGGAATGCGAATCAAAATCGGGGAGCTTTCCGGCATGAGACCAGACCAGAATCGGAGTGGCAGAGGTACGGGGGTCGCGTCTCAGATGACGTAACCAGAGTTGAACCAGATCTTGTCTGCCTTCGGATCCATCGAGTACAAAAATCTGACCCCCAGGGTTGAATGAATGACGATTGGCGAGCAAGAAATCGGTCGGATTCGAAACTGCAATATGTTGGCAGAATTGAGGAGATAATGCCGAGGCCAATCGTTCAGGAACGGTCTTCGACTCACTGAACCAGAGCCATTGTGGAGAGATCCCAATTTCACCTGAGTCCAGGCAAAGCGATTCCGGTTCTAATTCTTCAGGAGTCCACATTTAGGAGAGCCACTCGAATAGATGAGGATTGGATCTATGAAAATCGTGTCCAACCCCACTTGGAATCACTGATTCACGCCAATCAATATTGAACATTTTACAAAGGTTTTGAAATTGTACAAGTCCAAACATAGGTCGACCTAAGGAACTGTCCAAGAATGAAGCTTGTGGAAATTAAGGAACAGGCCGAACATAACTTCCGGTTTAAAAGGGGCTAGCGCCAAGACCGTCAAAGAACCAGTCGCACGGTGATAGCTCACGGTTCGTTTAAAAACTTGATGTTCCACATTTCCGATCGGAACCGGCCTTGACGAAA
Organism: Candidatus Kuenenia stuttgartensis; assembly: GCA_945874095.1. Lineage (GTDB taxonomy): Bacteria > Planctomycetota > Planctomycetia > Isosphaerales > Isosphaeraceae > QWQI01. Next base: position 8,679 of record CAMCFM010000002.1, on the reverse strand, counting down.
AACGCAAATCAGGCAGGATTTAGAAATTGATGCAGTTAAACAGGCAAGGAGTGCCGGATCATGAACCAACGTCCAAGAGTGGCGATTGTTGCGGATGACAGGCGTCACGATGCCGTGGCCCAGGCCCTTCATCTGCTGGGCGACACCTGGCCCCACGTTCCTGCGAGAGGGGTCGTGCTCAAACCTAACCTTGTCAGCCAAAACGATTTGCGAGCTAGTTCACACCCCAACACCGTTGCCACTGTCGCCGATTTTTTATACTCCAGGGGTGCTGAGCATCTCATTTTGGCGGAGGGTGCGACTGACGCAACTGCCGGTTTTGAGAATCTTGGACACCGACGATTGCTCTGGGGTAGGCCCGTCACATGGTTTGATATCAACCGCGATGAAAAATCCTGGAATGAGATCGAACTTCGCGGGACGAATGGGGCCATGCGGCCTTCACGAATTAGCTCAACCATAACTGATGCAGAGCTTTACGTCTCGGTGGCTCTTGCCAAGACGCATGTCAACACGATGATGACGGCATCCATGAAGAATCAAATGTCGTGCCTGCATCCGCAGGACCGGATTCAAATGCACGGCTATCAGGCGGGCGGTAATGGCTACACTGGATTGAAACAGAAGGTGGTTCAGTGGCTTAAAGGCGATTCCGCCGCCGTGGCCTGGGCGACAACGGCATTGGGCAGGGCGAAACAGGCACGAATGCTGGGCCAGCGAATGTCAGGACGCATGACGTGGGAACATCTGTCTGCGTCGCAACTTGAGTTCGTAAAATCTGTCGCGGCGATGCACTCGAATCTTGTCAGGCTCAATCAAGCCGTCAAGCCCAGGCTGGCCGTGGTAGACGGCTTCAGCACCATGGACGGCGAAGGCCCGCGATTTGGCAGGAGCCGGAATCTTGGATGGGTTGTGGCTGGTTCGGATCCGGTGGCAGTGGATACGGTTGTGGCTCATTTGATGGGTCTCGATGTGAACGATATTGGATTTCTGGTTCTGGCAGATCAGGCAAGTTTGGGCTCGGCCCGGCTCGACCAGATTGAACTGGTGGGCGACCCGATCCAAAAGCTCGCTCGCAAATGCAGGAAGCACAGTCATACGCCTTTGCATCGGTTATGGAGAGACGCCTTGTCCGCCATTGGAGAGACGCAAAAATCTGCCAATACAGCATCTTCATACCATTCGCACCTCTCGGTTAAACGTTCGAGTCAGAGTGTTTCAGAGCAGGCCAAATCCTATTGATTCTGTCCACCGTGGCCAAGCCATGTCCCATAAAACGTTGCCAATTCTGATGATAAAACTCAAACCTCTATGGTTCATAGCAGGGTTGGTTTTGTCGATTTTATTTCCGGTTTATTCGTCGGTTTCGCTGGCTGCCGACAATCCTTCACCGGCTGTGAGGGGCTGGAAAATGGCAGAAGTCACGGCGGATTCCGCACTGATTCATCAGACTCCGAACGGGGTTTCGTTTATCACAGGAACGGTTCAAAAAGGCGACTTGATCTGGATTAAGAGTCTCTCTGACGAGTCGGAATGGGTCTTGATCCGGCCTTCGGAGGGGTCTGTCAGCTGGATCCTGCAATCGGACATCAGCGAGTTGCGAACTGGCGAAGGGCGAGTCAAGTCTGCAAAGGCGATTGTCAGGCCAGGCAGGATGGGGGCACGATTGCCAGGCCCGCCCGGAATTGAAATTCAAAAAGGCACAACGATCTGGCTTTTGGCAAACGAGCCTTTGGTGCTCCCACAGAGAGAAGGGCTGATCTCATGGAGAGCGATTGAGCCGCCAAACGATGAGCCCCGATTTATTCGCAGGGATCAAATCAAGTTGGTGGAAAAGCGTAAGCCTGAAGCTGAAAATGGGTTTGTGAATTCCGAGGGACCTGGATCGCTGGCCAGTTCGGCCCCGAAAGGTCCTCAAAAGTATGGTGTGGAATCGCCACAAATGCGATCAGAAGCAGGCGCGACTCCTGGTCAGAATCCGGAGGAAGCGTTTGCACAATCCAAACCAAGGCTTGATTCGGATGCGAAACAGAAGACCGAAAAGCCTGAAAGCCCGAGCATAGAATCACTTGAAATTCTTGATGCTCCCAAATCGGAATCCGAATCAGAAAAAGCACCAAGGCCGATTGCGAGTTTGGATGCAACTCCGGATTTGATTTTAAAAACAGATCCGGAGGAGATGCCTGAGTTTCGATCAGGACCGCCGGAAAAACCGGTGGAAGACGAATTGCCCAAAGGCCGAAAGGTCAGTCCATTGGAATTGCCGGAAGATTCCGATCAAGCCCTTGAGGTTCTGGAATCCAGATTTCGGGTGATCGTGGCCGGACCGTTGGTTTCATGGGATTTTCGGTCGATTCTGACGGGCTGTGAAAGCCTTCGCACGAGGCAATTGACGGCCCCTCAAACGTCTCGGCTGAATGTATTGCGTGATCAGGCAGAACGCCAGGACGAGATCGGACGATCTTCTCGCCAGTTCTGGGAGTCGATGAGGCGGAGTCGGTCGCACGACCCCAATAAGATGAAGTTCGATGATTTAAAACAGGCGTCGAAAAAACCCAAGTTTGATATCTCAGGACTGATGCTGCCATCGCGAAGGGATGTCGAAGGACACCTTTTATACAATCTTATTGGTGATAGTGGAACGACCATCGCTTATTTGAAGTTACCACCAGCGGCGCCGGTTGAAAAATGGCTGGGCAAGAAGGTGGGTGTTCGGGGCAGGGTGCGTTACAACGAAGATTTAAGGGCCAGGCTTGTTGCGGTCCAGGACGTGGAATTGCTGGAACCTGAAGAGGATTGATGAAATGGTGATTCATTACGGGAAGTCGTGAAAATGACTTACGGTTTTGGGCCCATTGCAGAAACCTAGACCACTCTTATTCTGAAATCTGGAATTTCAATCTGAGATTTTCGGGAAGAGCAAAACGGCGATTCATAAACCTTGAATAGGCGACATGTAGTGTAGGGCATGTACCCTGTCATGGCGGATCTAGCTTTACAGTTAGGACTACGCAAATCCATTTTGCGTAAAATATTACATGTGTTCAGACTAAATAGTCGAACCGGCACGGCCAGGGGACCGTGCCTACAGAAATCCGCATCTGAGCGTGATTCGGGTTTATAGGACGGAAATAAATCCTGTCACGGTAGATACCGTCATGGTCTGATGATTCATCTGATATAGCATCAAATAAATCACCACTCCGGTGATACTGATGTAAACCCAGATAGGGAAAGTGACTTGAGCTATCGCTTTATGACGCACGAAGTCCTTGCGAATGGCTCGTGTGATTGAAAGGGCAATCAGAGGAACAAGTGCTACAGCCAGTACGGTGTGGGAGAGGAGAATCGAGAGATAGAGTGAGCGAATTGTCCCGGTGCCGGGAAAACGTACTGTTCCAACGAAGTAATGGTAGGTAAGATAGCTTGACAGAAATGCTCCTGAAATGGCCAGACAGGTCAGCATCATAAAAGCGTGGGCACGCATTCGACCGTTGCGGATCAAGAACCATCCGGTCATTAGAAAGATAAAGCTGGTCGCATTTAACGTGGCGTTCAGTTTCGGGAGTGACTTGATCCAGCCACTCTGGTCACGCTTTCGGGCTTCCGCAACAAGTTGTTTGAGTTCTTCAGGGGAATTGGAATCGTAAAATCGAACCAGTTTCAGATCTTTGTCGATCAATGCAATACGGTCGCTGTGCGCAACCTCTTCAGCGCCTTGTTTCTGCTGTTCAGGAGTGGTGGGAGCTACAGAGAGCAGGAATGACTTCTGGATCAGGCTGAAAATCTCTGTATCGTTACCTGTCAAGAACCACCATCGCGCAGGATCGGCACCAAACTTTGATCCGTAAGTCTTTAGAATCTCAGGCGTATCGTGCTTTGGATCGACCGAGATTGAGACGATTTTCACCGAACTGCCTTCAAGTTGATCCTGGATCCCTTTAAGAGTGGTGGAAATTCTTGGACAACTGCTTGGGCAACGGGTGAATGTGAACGCTGTGAGCCAGACGCTGAGTTTGAGGTCGTCCGAACTGACAGTGGAGTTAGTCTCACGAGTCAACGAGAAAGGGCCGATAGGGCGGCCCTCAAGAAGCGATGATCCGGGTGGCTGGCTGACGTTCGATCCAGGTTTGCCTGAACCTGCGCTGAAACAGATCAGGGCTGCCGTGGCAAACATGAATCCGACCAGAAAAAGGCCAAGACGGTAGCCAGTCAGGAATCTGTTCACGAACTCAGAACCTTCGTTGCAAAAAGACTAGAATCGACAGGAGAGAGCAGGGCGGAGTCTTCGTCAGGCGAGCTCAAGTCGTCTTTGGAGCGGTCGCGGGCGACGTCAGGGATGAGGGCGACCACCAAAAGTACAGCCAGAATACAAGCGGGAATAATCATGGCGAAAACCCACTTGCCTTCAAACTTGACGTGCATGAAGTAGTAGCCCACCAGAGCGGCTTTAAAAAACGCCATCGACATCAGCCCAAGGATCAGCAGGATGAATTGATCCTGAGTGAGCATGGCATAGAAATACTCTGCAACTGTCATGAAAAGCAGGATGAAAAAGATTCGCATGTAATTCACATGCGGGTGATCATGGCTATGATCTGCTGAAGTGCTTTGATGGTCGGACATATTCAGGTCTCTATTCGGGAATCTCAAAGATATGAAGAGGCAGGTGATCGGGATTGCTGAAGTGGCCCAGCCCAGGAATCAGATGAGATAAACCAGTGTGAAGAGAATGATCCACACGAGGTCAACAAAGTGCCAGTAAAGGCCAATGTATTCAAGCGAGGCGTAATTCTTTGATGTGTACACACCACGCAGAGATTGCAGGAACGTGCAGAAAATCATGAATACGCCGACCGCAACGTGCGTTCCGTGAAACCCGGTCATGGTGAAGAAGCAGCTTGCGAAAATGCTCACACTGGGCCTGAAGTGGCCGGTGGCACTCACACCAATCGGATAGATATGCCCGAGGATGAGCTGGTAGTACTCATAGACCTGAACACTCAGGAACGCTCCGCCAATCATCATTGTGGCGAAGAGGAACATGGTCGTCTTTTTGCGGTCGTCGCGTTGAGCGGCTCCGAGTGCCAAAACCATGGTGACTGACGAGCAGATCAGAATGAAAGTATTGGCAGCGGTGAGGTCGATCGAGAGCGGATTCACGGAAGAATCATATGGCCTTGGCCAGTGATGAAAGTGAACTTCCTCAGGGTTGGAAATGGCCGTCAGGGGCGTATTCGGAGAGTATTTGTCCGAGTAGGCTGTAGGCGGGCTGCCGGCTCGCAGAACGATATAGGAGCCGATCAAACCCGTGAAGAACATGACTTCAGTGGCCAGAAACAACCACATCGCAACCTTGCCGGGCGTGACAGGTGCCGTATAGGTGGCAGGCTTGGCGGAACTGGCGGGCATTGAAACTGGGAATGTGGCGATGTCGGACATGGTCATCCTTCGAACCGGAACTCCGCCGGAACGGGGCCGTCAGGCGGGCAGGGGATTGAGGATCAGAAAGAGGTACACAAGGGGCAGATACCACAGGCTGGCGAAAAGCATTCGCCGGGCTGTGAAATCGTTACGATTTCGGGCAAATTCCAAGGCCCTGATCCAGTAAAACAGACTCAGGACCAAAGCAGCGATCATATAGACAGAGCCCGCCATGCGGATCTGGAATGGCAAGATTGAGACAGGTATCAAGACTGTGGCATAGCCAAGTGCTTGCATCCCAGTCATCAAACCTGTGCGATCGCGAAGCGTGATCATACGATATCCGCCTCGACGGTAGTCGGCACGATAGAGCCAGGCGATCGCTAGAAAGTGAGGGAACTGCCAGAGAAACAGGATCAGGAAGAGGGCAATGGCCTCGACACCAATTTTTCCGGTCGCACCAACCCAGCCAATCACGGGAGGCAAAGCACCTGGAATGGCACCGACAACGGTGTTAATGGTACTGATTGGCTTTAACGGTGTATAGGCCGCGAGATAGAGGACCCAGGTGACTAGGGCACAGCCGAACGAGGCCATATTTACGAAGCTGATTAGAAGAATGGTGCCAAGGGCGAGTAAAAACAAGCCCCAGAGAGTGGCTTCGATATGATCAATCCGACCAGAAGGCAAAGGTCGATTCAATGTCCGTTTCATGCGGGCATCACGTCGACGCTCCATAACTTGATTCATCACACTGGCGGAACCCGCAAAACTGGCAGTTCCCAGCATCGTGGCGAGGAAGATCAAAGGTTGGGTCGCCATGTGAGAGCCAGCAATGAAGCCAACCCCGGTCGCAACCAAAACCATGGTCACAATTCTGGGCTTGGTAAGCTCTTTATAAATCGGCAAACGTGAAACAAGCCAGGCAATACGATTGGTGGATTGAGTCACAGCATTTGCTTTGGCGGATGATGTTACGACAGACATACCGCCTCCAATTTAGCAGAATTCGAGAGGTCGGATACCTGAGGTTGACCAACACCATGTGCACGAACGACCCAGAGAGCCAGTACACCAGCACAAGCCAGGAGTAGAGCACCATTGGCCTGATGCGAGGTCCGCAGAATCGCTTGTAAACTCGAAACAGGTTTCGGAATTCCATCAAATGGTCGCATGAGCCACCATGAGAGCAAGCCGAGGAGCCATTGCAAGTGAGTGAGGCCGACAAGGGCCGTACGAAGGCGGCGAATCGAGATCTGCTTGCCAAATTCTGAACGACGGATTCTCGATCCGGCAATCGTGGTTAAAACCACGACAGTCACGCCAAGTATCTCGTGGAGATAGAGTTTGTCAGGGCCTTGAAAATGGCGAAGCCAGGCACCAGCGATGATCTGGGCATAAAACATAAAGGGCATAATGAGAGTAAAACGCAATATTTGCTTTGATGGTTTCTCGACTGGATCTAATTCAGAAGACCCTAGAAGTATCCATGTGCGACTTGACCAAGCGGTGATACATGCAAGGTACATGAAAAAGAGTTGTGCAAAGCATCCGTGAATCATCGCCAGGGAAGTGGAAATCTGAGTGACACGCAGTCCGCCCATCAATCCTTGCAAGATAACTCCAGCGAGAGCAAGCCAGGTTGCGACTTTAAAACGGGTAGGTACTTTAGACATGCACTGAATCCAGGGGGCCAGAATCAGCAGACAAAGACCAACGGCCGAACCGTAAAGTCTGTGCCCGTGTTCAATAAAGACGCCCCAGGCTGCGTTAAAGAAGTCGTAAAGAAACATGTTGATACCGAACGTGGTCGGCCAGTCAGGAACTGACATGCCCACTTTATAAGTCGTTACGAGACCGCCTACAAAGAGTAGGGGCCAGGTGAACAGACAGGCAAATAGAAAGAGCCTGTGTGCGACTCTCGGAATTGGGTTGGAATCGGCGTCTTTTGTCAACGACATTTGATGAACCCACTTAGAGTTGTCAGTAATTCACAGAATTCAAGGGAACACACGATTTGTGATATCCCCTTGAATCCTGGTGGTTCAACACAGATCAATGAGTCTCGACATGAGCCTCAACAACGTCTGACTTCTCAGGTTGATCCTGAGGCCAGTAATCGAGGGGCGCAGAACCCTCTGAAGAGTATTCGTAGGCCATGCGATAGACCGTAGGTATCTTCAGGAAATTGTAGTACGGAGGTGGGGAAGGACAGGCCCACTCAAGGGTATTGGCGTGCCAAGGATTGGCAGGTGCCTTTGGCCCGAAAAAGAGGCTGTAGAAAAAGTTGTAGACAATGAGCAGTTGAGCCAGACCTAATAGCATGGCATTGATCGTCATAAACTGATTCATCCCAACCACACCCGAACCACGAAGAAATTCGTAGACAGACGGATCAGCGATCCGCCGTGGGTGACCGTGCATCCCGATGATGTGCATCAGGAAGAATGTTCCATTGAAGAAAGTGAAGCTCAGGAAGAAGTGAATCTTACCAAGTCGTTCATTCATCATGCGACCAAACATCTTTGGGAACCAGTAGTAGACACCGGCAAAGATGGCGAACGTGGAACCACCGAAAAGGACATAGTGGATGTGGCCTACGATGAAGTAGGTGTCGTGGATGTGCATGTCCACAGGTGTGGCCGCCATGAAGATACCCGATAGTCCACCAATCACAAACATCGCAACGAAGCCAATCGCGTTCAGCATCGGTGTGGTGAACTGGATACGTCCGCCCCACATTGTGCCGAGCCAGTTGAAAGTCTTAATCGCAGATGGGAGAGCAATCATCATGGTCGAGAGCATGAATGTGGCACCAAGTGCTGGATTCATACCAGACTGGAACATGTGGTGTCCCCACACGATAAAACCTAGACCAGCAATGGCGCTAATCGAGAACACCATCGGCTTGTAACCGAAAAGTGGTTTCCGGCTGAACGTCGAGAGGATGTCGCTAACCATACCCATACCAGGCAAAATCATGATGTATACAGCCGGGTGACTGTAAAACCAGAAGAGGTGCTGGAACAGGAGAATTTGACCACCACCCACAACATTGCCAGAGTTTGCAACCATCCAGTTCGCTGGAGCAAAGAAATTCGTTCCAATAGTACGGTCAAGCAACTGCATGATCAAGGCTGAGGTTAGAACTGGCAAGGCGAAGGCTTGGAGAAGAGCTGTGATGAACATGGCCCAAACGGTCATGGGCATGCGAAACATCTTCATTCCAGGAGCACGAAGCATGATGATGGTGGT
>CAMCFM010000001.1 GCA_945874095.1 Candidatus Kuenenia stuttgartensis | reverse complement strand
CTCTCTCTGTTCTTAAACATTGATCCCGATCGCATCTGAGACAGCATCACAGACCGAGTTTGGTGGAAGTTGGGAGATCTCTATTCCGCGACTCGAACCAATTCTACAGGAGACCTGTCACGGATTGGAATCCTTTTCTTCACTTTCCTGAACGGTTGAAACAGTTCCACCGTAACGCTCTTCAAACACCTCCCAGGCACGGGCATAGTCGGCTTCGCGGTCGACTTTGGTGAAGGGTGGGTCGAAGGTCTTGGTGACGGTTTGAAGGCCGTCGTCGATCGCCCAGGTTACGTCCAGCTTCAGACCTACGCGAACTGAGCCATAGACTAGCTGGAGATACTGGGTACGGGTGTTGGTGAAGTCGGCGGAAGCTGAAATTCGATTGGAGATACAATCCTGTGTAGGCATGTTCTCGGTCAGGTGTGCTTGAAGCATGGTCAATCGTTCTCTCCATTTCAAGGAACCACCGCCCACAATAGTGCAGTTTGCCCTGCACCGAATCCACGAGTCCATACGCCGGATTGTTTTACGCGAAACTGGTCAGTAAGGATTTCAGTGGCCTCGCTAATTCGCAACCAAGAAAGGCACTCTGTCATAGGCCACGGGTTTTTCGAGTCGCCCGGATATGGTAAAGGGTTATCGCCCTTACGAAAGTCGCTGATCCTCAATCTTACACGCAGATTTCCACCCCAGGAAAGATACAACCGTCCTCCCAACAAGTTCAGATTTTTAGACAAATTGAAGTTGGCGTTACTGCCACAGGGAAACCAAAATTCTTCAAGATCATCTGAAGAAAGTAAGGTGTCAATCGTGTCTAATTGAGTTAGTTGGGCGGTGTCACCGAGCCGAAGTATGATTGCGTTCGCTGGGGTTGGAATGCCATCCAGCGGAAGCACTGGAACGGCTGTTCGCAGCGGGCCTCGGTCGACTCTAATTGCCCCGACATCATGTGCGTTGACAGCGTGTGGTTTTTGAGGAATACGTAAATAGATCGCGCCCTCTACCGGATCGCCCGGAGATTCTAATTGCTGACGAATTGCATGGTGCCAATACGACATGAACGCACAAATTGCGGCATCCACCCAATCAATACGTTGGTTCCATTTTTGGAGAATGTTATCGGGAACCTCCAAACCAATTTCGCCACACAATGCAGTGAGCAATTCGATCCGTTGTGCCCGACCTTCCCATGAATGCTTTCGTCGCAGAGTCGACTGCGGATCGAGCCTAAGTCGCTGGATCCCGTCGATCTCATTCCGATTGCAACCGAGGAGCGCCTTGAAGGCGTATGTTGGATGCGTCTCGATCAGCTGTCCATTCGCACCACCCTTGTCAATACCCCATTCGAAATTGGCTTCAATATGGTGAAAGAGATCGAACGCACTTTGCATCCAATAGTTGCTGGCTCCTTGCTGTGGCGGAATCGCACGCGTGGAATAGCAACCACCGATACCAATTTGAAATTCAGTGAGACGTCGATCCGTATTATGAATTGTTTGGAGTGGTAACCTTTGTGCCAAAGCTCCCGTATTGGGGTTTGGTGGCCCATCGATGCATGCTCCCTTCAGCTTTTTGAAAGACTGAAGCCATGAGATGGTTGCTGATAGGCTTAGCTGTTGTTCGGGATAGTGAAATGTTCTCGATTCAATATCGAGTACGCAACTGTAGGTATGGTCTTGACCGACATCAATACCAGCAAACTGAGTCATACTTGCTCTCCTTTTCCATATCGTTCTTCAAACACGTCCCACGCCCTGGCATAGTCGGCTTCGCGGTCGACTTTGGTGAAGGGTGGGTAGAAGGTTTTGGTGACGGTTTGGAGGCCGTCGTCGATTTCCCAGCTTACATCCAGCATCAGGGGGACTCGGCCAGCACCGTATACATCTTGTAGCTGGGCGAGTCGTTCGGCGGTGAATGCGCCGGAGGGTGGGCCGTCCTCTCCGGCGTTTGGGTCAACTTCCGGGTTTTGTGTGGCGGCCACAAAGCGGTGGATGGAGGCGAATTCGGGGATGTTTGGAACTCGCTCGGCTTCGGCCACCGGAATCGAGGTTTCTTCGGCAAAAGGCCAGTCAGTGCTGAGAGCCGCTTCGGCGGGACGGACTTTGTAGGCTTCGGGGAAATGTGTTGCGACGACTTCACGGGCCGTGCGGAACTGCGTGCCGCCTTGATCCTTGCGGGTTGTGTTGCGAAGCCGCCGACCTCGGGCGTCAAACTCGTCAGCCAGTTCGTACATCCGCATCACGGGGAACTGGACGCGGTAGATTGTTAGAAGTTCTTCGAGCGTTAGCCCTAATGCCATTGCAACTAACGCGTCAACCTCCAGTAGTGCTTGACGGCGAGAGAAATCGGTCCTCACCGGCGATTTCCAAAACCATTCCGATGCGTTTAATTCGCGCCACGTACATTCATATTCCTGCACTAACCGATAGTCGTTCGATATCCAATCATCGGCGACTAGTTCTTGGTCCAATAAAGCAGTCCACAAATTTGAATATGAGGTTGACACACAGTTCAACCTTAGTGATCGTCTTATAAGTGCCTGCGAGTGTCTAGTTTCAATAATTGGTAATGTCCCTACGATGTCGTGTTTGCAGTGCCCTTTTCCGGTCAACTTCACCAGAAAATCAACACAAATAGACGAACAGCTAGCTGTAAAGAGCGCCATTTGTCTGTAACATTTAAAGTCAACTGAAAACACTGTATCAATGTGTGTCACCCGTGGCGGAATAATGGCTGGAACAAGAGTTCGCTCAAGCCCAGAACTAATCATTTCTCGATTAATATATCGGTATTTGTCGGTTGTCTTGGTTTGTCCGTCTGCCGAACTAGGAACACGAGTATCGTAACCTGCAGTGTCTCCAGCCGAATTACCAGGTCGGTAAACCGATTGTGGCAAGAAATCTTTCAAGATATCGGTTAAGTCAACGTCATCATATGCGTTGTTATGGGTGCAGTTGGTTCGCGACTTTCGATTGAAAGGCGTGCCAACAAAGAATTGCGGACCAGTGATAATCCATTCTTGGGTACTGGTAGGGTGAAATGACGGTCGATCTTGGCGTGTTATCAGGCCGTCACGTTGAGAGTTCGCCTCATGAAAAAGCTGGGTCGCAATATATTCACCATCCATGTCAATAAGCCGACGCGGCGTTTCAACTATCTTGGAAACTATCTTCATTAGACTTTTTGCGTGAATCTGCGGTAGCCGAGTTTCAAGGACCGGTGTCCCGAAGTCTTCCAATAATGAACAAAACAGCTCGAGCTCCTTCTCTTCTACATTTAAAAAACGCTCGCTGTGTGGTGTAATATTCCATTCGTTTTCATCATTTTTTATTCCTGGAACGGAAGCAGTAATATCGGAATGTTGTCGACTGGCGTTAATCGTCTTTGGATGATAAACGGTTGACATGTGCGAGAATTTAGGAGTGGATGAGTAGCCCTTGTAAATATTTATGCTGTAATCGGTTTCGTGATGTACATCTGAGAACAGTTGAAGTTCATTCTTGAAGTGGTAGTGAGCGACCAGCCTAGGATAGATTTTAGATCGGAATTTTCCGCCTCGAGCATCGTCGTACGCTCCTTCAGGGTGAAGTAAGCTGATGATTCCATCGGTCGATGCCAACTGCCAAGATCGAACTATGAAATTGCGGTAGATATTCGTCTGAATGCCTGCTAATTCGTAGTAAAGCCGATTATTCTTTAGAACTGCACTAGCCCCATCTGATACGCGGAATTCATTTGAGTAGAATTGCTTCGCAATCCAGCTTTGCAGAAGGCTAAGGCGGTGCTTGTTAAATTCAGCGCTTCGAACTTGGCGAACTCCTAGCTGTGGTGAAAGCTCGCAAAGTACACTTGGGTCTGACCAAATTGACTTAATCCATGGCGGGTTCCCTACTAACAAGTCAAAACCACCTCTATTCGATGTTTCTCCCAAAGTTTCAACAAACACCAACTCCCAATGATGAAAATGCTGCTCGGTTCGAATCGTCTCCGCAACTGTAAACCAAGGCAAAGCACTGGCCATTAACTCGGTATCGGGAACTTCACCATCAACTGCGGCCTGCAGCAGCACATTCACTTCAAAGCCGAGTCGGGCGGTGAGCATGCCCACCCAGGCTTTGTCTGGCCGCTCGCCCGAAAGCAGCAACCGGGCCGAGGCCAGAAATCCATCGCGTGAGGGGAGATCAGCCACACTTTCCAGAGGCCAGAACCAGAGACTGCACCAGGTATCCATCACCAACCGCAACCGCTGGAAACTGCCCGAGGTCGATTCCAGTTCACGGCAAACGCGTTCCTGATCAGCCAGCGACGGCCCGGGCTTGAGAGCCGCAGGGCTATTGGCGGGCAAAGGCCAAACCGTGGCGGTGCAGGCGGTGGCCGCAAGAGCCTCTGCACGCTGCTGGGCGTAGTTACGCCAGTGCGCGTCAATCAGCCCGCAAACCGCCAGGGCTTCAGCAATCTCGTCGTTCTTCCATTTGGGAGTGACCTGCTTCTTCACCCAATCGGCCGCCGAGGCGCAATCCGCCTTCCAGAACGATTTCATCAGCGAGTCGCTGCGGGTGGGCACCATCTCGGGGTCAAAGACCAGGAAGTGATAAACCTCATCGCTGCCACGAGCCGTGCCCGGCTTGAGCAGCCGGGGCAAGCCCGCCTTGAAGTCGGCATGCTGCTCGCCCAGAGTCTGGAAGATCTCAAACGAGATCCGCTCTACCGTGCGTATGCGCCCCTTGGGCAGCAGGTCAAAGAGGGCCAGCAGGGCGTCCTGATCCTTTTGATTACCGACCCATTTCCAGGTCGTCTGCTGATTTTCGTACAGCGACTTCTCTTCAGGAATCATTCCGGTTGTATTACGTTCGCGGGCACATTCGCAAAATCGCACCACCTGAGCGCGGCACTGCTCGGCATCTTTAGCGAGGTCGGCCCATTTGATTTTGCAGGCCAGGTCGATCGTTTCCTTGCGATAGAGGGCGATTGTTTCAAGAGAGGCGTTGGCCTGCAGGGCCTCGATATCGGACTGCACCTGCTGGATCAGTTTCGAGTCCCACGCATGCTCGCCACGTTTGAGCTGTTCGGCGGTCCAGACAGATCGCCGCGCACCGATCAGGCTGTTGCCACACCGCAGGCGCAGGCCGAACCAGGGTGTGGCACCTGATTTATAGATGTCCCGCCCGCCGTTGTCACCTTCTTTGACCAGCAGCCGGTGAATGCTGCCCAGCCAGAGCGAGAGCTGGCCCAGCTCGACGGCGGTTTCATTCAAGTCAACGCCATAGATGTTGTTGGTGGCGATGTAGTGCTTGACGCGTCGGAGTTCGTCGCCAAAGCGGGCTGGTTCAATGCTGGTGGGAACGGTTGCGAAAGCGAAGTCAGGCGGATTTGTGGCAAGCGTACCGAGTTTTTCCTGGTGCACCAGAGGCAGATCAGCGAGCGGCACTTCGCCATCCGGGTATCTTTCCTGGAGCTGTTTCTGCTTTAGCTCCAGATAGCGGATCGCCAGTTGTTCAGCGGCCTCGTTCAGGAACGCGCCACTGCCCATGGCGGGTTCGCAGATTTTCAGATGGAGAATTTTGTCGGCATCGTCGGGCGTGTAATCTTTGAGCAGTTCGCGCAGGGCTTCTTCTACCAGGCATTTGGTGAGCACTTCTGGCGTGTAGTAGGATGCCGACTGTTCGCGGTCGATGCCGTTCAGGTGCAGGATGAATTCGCCTTTACGGTAAATTCGTGGCATGCCGTCGGTCAGTCGTTCGACTTCATCCCGCTCAAATTCTTCCATGCGTTCCCGGGGGACAAACCAGGTGGGGGTTTTCTTGTCGCCAAAGTCTTTGTCTTTGGGTTTGACGTGTATCAGGTCCTGGTCGGCAAACATGCCTTTGTAAGAGAGCAAACCCTCATAGACGGCCCCCAACTGGTTGATACCAAGTTCGGCATAATTCACACGGCCGACGGTTCGAGACCGATCGTCCTTGCTGAGTGATAGGTAGTGGATCACCTTTTGCAGGCAGCGGTTGGAGAGTTCAGCCCGGTTCAGCAGTGGAGTGGCATCTGGAGAGAACAAAGTGGCCGTGAGCGGCCGCACTTCGAAGGCGCGGACCATTTCGTTATTGAGCAGCAGGCGAGACTGGATCTCTTGCCCGGAGTGGTCACCGGGATGGAAACCGTTGTGGATGATACGGAAGAGGTGTTTCAGATGCTGATGAAAATAGGTTCCAGAGCTGGTGGCCTCGGTGAGTGGCACGAGTTCCAGGTCGCGGAGCGATTCCAGGCTGTAGCCGAGTCGGTAGATGGTGTCGTCCACCGGAAGAATTTCCAGTTCACCGCCGCGGGCTTCGGCGTAAAAACAAAAGAGGAGTCGATAGACGAACGTCAGGGCCTCACGCCGAAGGTGTTCGGCGGTGATTTTATAGTTTCGATCGTCCAGTTCCGGGAGATTGACGCGTAGGTTTTGGCCGTTGGCCTTGAGTTCTTCACGGGAAATCCTAAGAAGTGGCCGTTTTTCACGCTCAGTGCGATCGCGTGCCCATTCGTTGACCAGCAGTTCTATGGCTTCCCGTACGGCGAACTGGAGGTTTTCAGTGACACCGTGAGCGAATTTGTGACTTTGTTCTTCGAGCTTATCGAGCAGGACTTCGTCGGATTCACCGTCGGGGCAGAGCGACTCTGCGGAGAGGAATGCCGCAATGTGGTTGAAGGTCTCTTTTTCCTTACGCCCGAAGGCGTCGTCCAGGTCAAACGCGAGGAATCGGCCTTGGGCGAACGTATTGCGGTCAAGCAGCAGCAATTGACTGCCGGCGAGGAGAATGATCCATCGAGGCGCGTCTTCTTCAGTAAAAACTCGGCCTACACATCGGCTCCAGTCACCAGTGCAGAGGTCGTGATCGGACCTGGTTGTGAGTTGATCGATGAAAGGTTCCATACCGAGCGGATCCTCGCTGGGCATGCCTTCCTTCAGGCTTGCTTCGGGCAGGCAGAAATGGGTTTCACAGACCACCAGCCAAGGCTGATTGTAGCGGTTGACGCGGCCGAGTACAGGCACAAAAGTGTCGCCGCCTTCGACCGGGTGGTCAAAAGCTTGCAAATCGCTGTATCCCAGGGCTTGCAGGAGCCGGGAATGCCAGGCGAGAGCTTCGTCACCCGAAAAACGCCGCCGAATTGGTTCTTCTTCGTCGAGTACCTGGGTTTTGGCGCGGAAATAGTATTGCGACAGGTTCTGGAGACGCCGTGGGGGGCCTTCCGAACCTTGTTCATACCATTTTGCGACGAGTTCCTTGACATCTTTGGCAAAAAAGCTGTCGAGGTAGTGGGACGAATAGTATTCGCCGACGTTTGTGACGCAGGTGTCGAGCGGCATCAGTTCAGCCCTTCAATCACCAGGACCAATTGAGTCGATGGTTCAGTGGAAGCCGTGAAGTAGGTATCCTGCCAATTCTCTTCCCGGTCTCGGATGTAGGCGTCCATCTCTTCCAGATCCTTGCGGTACATCTTGGCTTTAGGGTGATTGGGCGACAGTTTTTCAATCCGACTGGCAAGCAGCTCTTCACGCCGATTCTTCCAGTTACGCAGACGACGGTTCTCCCGTCGAAGTAAGGGCAAGAGGCTTTCCACGTGTTGGTGGCCCAGTTTCCGCAAGTAATCCAGGCTTGCTTCGACAGCCGACGCAATCAGGGGGCCTCGAATCGCATCCAGATCGCCGACCTTGCCTTCGTTGACCAGGCTATCGAAACCCGCCCTATCCAAAGCTTCGCGTAGAGGACGATGTTGAAAGCCGCCCCCCTTTCGGAACGAGATAGCGTGAGCATCAACGGCCAATGGGGCACCCGCCCGGGAGCTGAACTGACCGATGAAGCAAAAGCAAAGCTCGCCTTTTTCAAGCTTGCGAGAAGTGATGTGCGGGCACTCGCCTCGCTTCATCAGCATTAACAGTCGCTCGGTGATCCATTTCAGAATCGGTTGCTGGTCGGTGGCCATCAGCTCCCTTGACCAATGTCCCGACGTATTTCTTGCTGCTCTGATTGCCAGCTCGATACGATCCGAATCATCCGACAGGCGAAATTGGTTGTCTTGAGGCCATGCTTCGGAAGGAATCGCTGTTGCTCCGAATACAACGTCATTCGACTCGCTGGGCGCTCCCAACCGACGACAGAGGTCTTTTGGGGCACTGAGAAGAATCACTTTACCGTTCTCCTCAATGGCAGAGTAATTCTGACTCAGTTCCGCGAGGTATCGATATCCTTCGATCAGGAATCGCCGATCGTCATAAAGGCGAAGTCGTGAACTGACTTTGTCAGCGGAGTCCAGAGTTGTCGACTGAGAGGGAGCTTCATCGGTCTCTCCAAGCAGGAATTTCAGAAAGTCCTCCTGCCCTGAGGGATTGGCCTGGCTGAGTATAGTTTCCAGCTCGTTTGCCTCGGGACTGCTCTGTGCGGCTGCTTTTTCCAAAACCTCGGAATCACCATGGAGGATTCCCTTTTGGGCTATGTAGCGCTCCTCCGCTTCGGGGTCATAGAGTTTCAGAACCGTTTCTCCCTGGCGGGTAGAACGGTTGATCTCTTCGACCTTCTCGATCAAACGTTCGAAGATTGACTCATCACCCTTCAACATACCATCCCGAGTGCTTACACGCAGGTAACGCAGGACCGGGTTCTGCAATTGCCCGAAGCGGTCGATACGGCCGTTACGTTGAATCAGCGTGATGATCGACCATGGCAGGTCGTAGTGGATGATGTTGTGACACTGGTGATGAAGGTTCACGCCTTCTGATGCCACATCTGTAGCCAGCAGCATCCGCAGTTCTGATGATGCCGTCCCGAACGCCTCCACCGTGTCCATCAGACAGATGTCTGGGCAAGACCCATTGATCGTTGCCAGGACCTGCTTTGGCTGTTGCTCGAACTTCGAAGAGTAATTCAGCTTGTAGTCGTTTGACAGTGCCTCCGCCAGAGCATCCTGAGTTTCACGGTATTCCGTGAATACGAGAACACGCGGACTTGCGGGTGAACCATTCCAGCCAATTTCGTCCAGTTGTGCTTTGAGCAATTTGTACCGTGACGACTCGCGGATGCTCATACTGGATAGAAGTGAATCGATCCCATCTAGAAATAGCAATTCAGGGCTGGTGGAGGAATGTTTCTGAACGGCGACAATTCGCTTTCGAAGAGTTTTACGACAGGATTCGGGGCTGGACAGGAATTGTTTGTAGATCCCGTACTGCACAAGAACGTTGTTTTTCCAGTCTTCGTTCCCCTTATTTCTTTTCGTTTCCTCCCGTAGCTCAGACAGGGCGGCGTAGACTTTCTCCTCGTCTTCGCTGGCCGGAACGGTCGTTTGCTCTATAGGAACCAGCATTCGGTCCGTCAGATTCTCACCTGCATCCTCACGGACATCCTCCTTGAAGCGCATTAGGAAGAACCCTTTGATGTCCTCGGCGCTATACTCCTTGAAATCAGGATCTGGGATGGCGGAGGGATCAAGTAGGGAAATCAGTCGGCCAAAGGTCTCGCGTTTGCCGTTATGAGGTGTTGCGGTTGTCAGCAACATCGAGTCGGTTCGACGAGATAAAAGTCGGGCCAGACGATAGGCAAGGTGTCTTTCGGGAACGCTCGCTCCCGCCACGTTGTGTGCTTCATCGATGACGACACAGTCCCAGCGAGTGTTTTCGAGAAAATGACGATAGCTGCCCACGTTCTTGAGGGTATCGATACTGATGATGATGCGATGGTAAACTTCGAAGGGATTCTTGTTGCTAGGAATTCGCAATCGAAGTTTCGCAATACCATCGGAGTCAAGTCGCACAAGTGGGATGCCAAATCGGTTCCACAATTCCGACTGGAACTGAGTCAGCATCGACTTCTTCGCCAGAACCAGAATCCGACTGGCCCGTCCACGACGCATCAGTTCGGAAAGGATCATCCCAACCTGGATTGTTTTGCCGAGCCCCACGGCATCGGCCAACAGCAGCCTGGGTCGCAACTGTTTCAGTGCCCATTGAACTGTCTGAACCTGAAAGTTCATCGGCTTGAAGGCACCCATGCCTTTCAAGTCCGGTTGAACTCCGGTGGCAGGCATCTGTCGCAGTTGTGCTTCCAGAAATAGCTTTGCCAACCTATATCCACTGGACTGGTCCCGCACGAGCTGCGTGTTGCGAGGGTCGACCGGTTCGATCGCATCGAGTTGCGTTAGAAAGATGGCCTCATGCCCGCGAACGAGGTCATCAGCACCGATGCAATGCACTGCGTAATTTTCGTGGGTGTGATCCGAGGGATCCACACGCGTTACCAACCATTCTGCATCTCGGCACAGCACACGCATCCCGGGTGTCGGAGTAACGACTTTAGGCATTGTCGTAATCCTCAACATTCAGACATAGGTCGTTTCGGTCGATAAATTTCAAGCAGGCATTCAGGATTTCAGCATCGTCCTCAAACCCTAGAGGCGATTGAAAATCAGGCTCATCATCGTTGCTGGTTGTGAAATAGTACATCGCTCCTCTCAACCACCACGCCTGATTTGTTTCCATGATACCCCGGGCGTTCACCAACTCTTCCAGCACACTGACAATTGCAGTAGCAAGGCGTAAATTGATTAGCCGATTAGACGCATGGGCGGCTTGAGTACGCTCAAGGTGTTGTTTTGCAGCAGTAATTAGCACCTGGGGAGATAAATTTTCCGCCGCATGCGCACATTCCGACAACTGGTGGAACTGAGGCTGGGTCAGGTTTGAAGGCTCGAATTTAAGTTGATCACCCACTGGTAAATACCTCATTCTTGTGATGTCGGCCACGCAGCAGGTTGATAGTATCACACCAGTCCTTCTGTTTGTATAGGTCATCGGTCGGCAAGACTAAACGGCGAGCCTTCTGGTTTCCAGAAGTTTCAGACACAAGGTCCTAGTCAAGGTTCATAAGCTTGAGTAAGGCTAGTTGTTTGAAGTGGGTGATAAAGAAGTTCTCAACGCTGTAAAGAAGCCGCTGTGGGAGGCCCGATTTGATGGGCTCTTCCGCACTTTTGGTACAAACCCTCCGTATAATTCTGAATGGGTATGGATATCTATCCTCAGAAGTGAATGGGGTTTAGACATGTGCACTTACACCGAGTTCTTCGATCCCGCCTGTTTCAAGGTCTTCAGCCTTGTCAAAGGGCTGAACATTTCCTGATAAATATCAGATCGATCTCAAAAACTGCCTCGTGTCCAATCTGCCACACCCTTTCTAATCATGTTCGTAGTCTATACACCAGTAAGATTTCCGATCTTCCACTCATCACCAGGCGTCTGAGAATCCTGCTGATTGTACGAAAGTACTACTGTGACAATGGTTTCTACATCCGTCGAATCTTTTGCGAGCGTATCCCAAAACTGGCACCTGTTTATGCCTGATGCTCCTCTCGACTGATGGATTCTCATTTCCAAATGCGGCGGGATTTATCGAGAAGTACGCGAACAAGGCTACACCGGGCATTGCTATGCGGTTCGCAGGATGGTTGCCAAGTGGCGGGGGGGGGCGTTGAAGCCTGTCGCAGTCAAGTGTTCAGGCGAACCGCCATCGGCGTCAACTGTTTCACGTCTGCTGGTCATCGATGATGAGTATCTGACTACCGAAGACAAACACTTCCTGGACAGGCTTTTGTCAATCAATCCAGTGTTCCGCCAAGCCAGAAAAGTTGGTCAGGAATTCGTCAAAATGGTTTGCAATCACCGAATTGAGAATTGGACAGGTTGGCTGAGTGAAGCGATTTCAAAGGAAATGCCATCGGAGATTCGTCATTTTGCATCCGGCCTTCAGCAAGACGAAATGGCCGTGAAGGAGGCGTTGAACTGCGAATGGAGCAACGGTCAGGTCGAGGGTCAGGTGAACCGACTGAAAACAATCAAACGCCAGATGTATGGTCGGGGAAGTTTTGAACTGTTGAGGCGGAGGGTCTTGCTAAAACTCCCGTGTCAACCAAAAGTGCGGAAGAGCCAATTTTAGATGCTCATTTCCATCCCCAATCGAGTCGTAGGCAGGGAACCATGCGCTTTCAGGAATTCCAAGTCGTTAATGACTTCCAGAATGCTCTGATACCGCTCATCCGGATTCACCTGCGTCATTCAATCGCCTGTTCGGGAGACGTAAAGCCCTTGGTTCCAGCCGTAATCCTTCCATTCGAATTTGTGGGATCTTTAGAAACAGCAAGCCCGAAGTCGATCAGCTTGATCGCTCCCTTTTGTAAACGCAAGCCATAACTTGTTCAATCGTGATGGCTCGCCTCACATACCCCTCCCATTAAGGGGTTAACAAACTGAGGGAGGGGGAAGAAAAGGGGGCAGGAGCCCGTTAACTTGACTCGAAAGACCTCAAATTACCAGATAGGCTCTTGGCCCCTATATTCCCTCGACCCATTCTACTCCTGACCCTTTTCCTACCCCTGACCCTTTATCCTTCCCTGACATCAGAAGGCACAGGCGCATGACCTGAGCCCTTACGCTTCGATTACGGTTTGGTGGGTATCGCAGGTTTCTTTTTGAGTTGTGCGGCGTATTTCTTGCGAAACTTGGCGACCTTGGGTTCGATGACCGCGCGGCAGTAGTTCGCGTTCATTTGGAGCACTTTGGGTCCGCGTGCGGTCTTGAATTGGCGGTAGTAGTCTTGATGATAGTCCTCGGCGGGGTAAAAGGTTTTGAGGGGTTCGATGGTGGTGACGATCGGGTTGCGCCAGACTTTGGCGTCGGCGACTTCCTTCATGATTTTCATCGCCCGCTCTCGTTCGGCTTCGTTCGAGACAAAAATGACCGAGCGGTATTGGGTGCCGTGATCGGGACCTTGCTGGTTGAGCGTGGTGGGGTCGTGGACGGTTAAGAAGACGTGGAGCAGGTCTTCGGGCTTGATGACGGACGGGTCGTAAGTGATTTTGATCACTTCGGCATGGCCCGTGAAACCGGAGAGGACTTGTTCATATGAGGGATTTCGAATGCTTCCGCCGGAGTAGCCACTGGTGACATCCTCGACTCCCAGAAGTTCTTCATAAACGGCTTCGGTGCACCAGAAGCAGCCGCCGCCGAGAACGATCGTTTCGAGCTTAGCGGGTTGAACGGTGGGAGTGGGGGTTTGTGCCGGAGCATCAGGCGCGGGTTTGGGGTCGTCGGACATGTTGGTGCCCCCGAGGCCAATCAGGATGAGTGCAAGAGAGAAGACTGTCACGCGGAGTTCTCCTTCGAATGCGATGGATCGGAGTCACAAGCTCCGAGCTTAGGGTAATTTCATACTATCGCGGATTGTGGGGAAGTCAAAGTGGGTTTCGAACGGAAATGGCGGAAAACGGGGCCAGGAGCCGTTTGGGATATTCAGGAAAGTTCCGGGGCGGCCTCGACCGCTTCACGGTGATTCGAAGATCAAGGGATCATCCGGCTTATTCGCAGCGGATTCGTCGGTCGTCATGCTGCCGTTGGCGTCGAAAGTGAGTGTCGCGGAGCCCACGCCGGTGACCTGGTTCCGAGCGTTGTGCGTGCGGTTCTGCCCGGTGTCGTTGGTGGAAAGAGACTGCCAGTTGCACATCGCGTCGAGGTACCAGGCCTGGGTCCGCAAGGGCGAAGCCATAAAATCGATGATACCGTCTCTGTTGGAGTCGGACAACACACCACGGGCGAAATCGGTGAGTTGGTTGAGGGTGAAGTGGTTGCGGATGAGCCCTGAATCATGATCGAGTAAGTTGTGTGACGATGGATTGGTCATTGTGAGCTACCGTAACCTGCGTACCCGATCTGGTTTAGACCGGATTGAGACTCCGTTAACGAAGAATGCCCCGAATGCCACTAAGTTAAGCTGTAACCAGATGAGAAGAAATGAGTTATAACCGATTCGACGTTCGTCCGGGATGAATGCCCTCGCGTGTCTGGCACTGAAGCCGAAGGCGTCGTTCGCAAACGGAGTGTCATTGATCAGCGATGAATTTAACCTTTTATAGTGTCAGTTCTTGTGATTAACTTAGTGGCATTCCCAATTGTTGTGACCCATTGTTGAATTGAACTGGGACAAGGTTTTGTCCTGCGATAGCTGAGGCGCGGGCATCAGTGCTTTTTGAATTCGACATAGGCCGCGAAGCGGTTGAGGATAATTTACCAACCTTGCTTTTGTAGCTCGGCGGCGTGTACGTCTTCGGCCTGAAATGTTTCCACCACCTGAACGCCGGTTTCGGTCGGCTCGAAGCGGATGGTGACCGAGCGGTCGTCGCCCAGGACGTATTCAATCAGCTTCTGGTGAACCACTTGCGTGCAAGTACCTTCGAAGTCGAACCCAAAGCTGCCATCGCGGGCCTCCATGCGGCAGCTGAACCGCCCGCCGGGCCGCAGGTCGTTGCTGCTGCGTGGGTTGTGCCAATCATCGCTGGCCGCGTTCCACTGGTTGATATCGTCCGGCATTGTCCAGGCGTCCCAGACAGTGTCGATATCAGCGTTGACCGTGGTTTGGATGGTGATTTGCATGGAGATTCCCGAACGGCCGCCGCCGGATATACTCAGCTCATATTCATGAATTTTTGGCCGGAATTAGGCATATCGTCAATAGCCTAGCCCGGATTATGCACACCCCTCCGATTTGATCCTCACTGGCAGTATTCAGTTCAGTCAATCAGCCAACTTCAAGTCGACGTATCCTCGGCGCAGAATTTCCCCTACCCCAATAGGGATAAAAACTCCAAAAGAATAAAGCCATGATTTTGGATAATTGATGTTGACAATCAGAGTTGGTCACCATATTGTAGTTTTAAAGAGACGCTTTCACGAGTCACCTATTCGAGTAAAGATGCCCAACCGAGCAGTATCCACACTTCTGGTTTTCTTGACCTTGCTGACAAGCATGGGCGAGTCGTTGCACGGCCTGCCGATATTTGATCATCATGGACGTGAACAGTGCCAGTCGGATGGTTTGCATTTCGATAACACTCTTGAAAGCAGTGATGTCGAGTGTCCGATTTGTGAAATTCTGACACAATTTCAGGCAATGTACGATTCGCAGTCTTCTCTTGTATGCTATGAGAGCGGGGAGTATTTCAAAAGTTTGCTGATCATCAATTTTGATGCATCAGATTGTTTTAGATCACGTTCAAGAGCACCTCCTATGGAATTTATTGTTTAATGCGTCTTTGAAGAGGTTTTTAACCTCTCTGGATTGTTTTGATTTGGTATGAGGTTCTGACGCGGGGATGGGTTGCTCTGATTCTCAGAGCATATCAGATCCTGAATATATTGGCGTTTGAATCCGTGATCAAATTACGGCTAATCCCATTCCAGCGATCTGAATTTGCTGGGATTTTAGTCCTGATTGTGTCAATGGGACATTGAACTCAGTCATGCCTGGAATTTGGGTACAGATACAAACTGAACGGATACCGGATCGTATCGAGATTCACCAGATCTCGGATTACGTGCGATCCAAGTAAAAGAATTCCGTGTAAAGCTCTTGAAAAATGGTTGGATTCCATTTGTGTTCGAGTATGATCTGCCCGGCTGTTTTAGCCATGGCTGGTCGGCATGGATCAAACACAAGTCACAAACAGAGAGTCATATGAAAACTTTAGTGAACGCTCAGAGAGAAATGCAATCAGTTGCGGATTCCCGATTACCAGTCACAGTGTTGTCCGGATTCCTCGGTTCAGGCAAAACAACGCTTTTGAACCAGATTCTATCAAATACTCAAGGGCTGAAAATTGCAGTAATCGTTAATGATATGAGTGAGATCAATATTGATTCGAAGTTGATCTCCAGGCCACCAGGGCCAGATTCATCATTTGTTCGTCGCGATGAAAAACTCATTGAGATGACCAATGGTTGTATTTGCTGTACTCTGAGGGAAGATTTGCTTGAAGAGGTTTCAAAGCTTGCCCAGGATGGCCGCTTTGAGTATCTATTAATAGAATCCACAGGAATCTCTGAGCCGATGCCGGTGGCTGAAACATTTACATTTCAGGATGATGAAGGGCAAAGTCTCAAAAGTCTTGCTCGACTTGATACGATGGTTACAGTGATTGATGCCCGTTCATTTTTCAATGAATTTGGAACGACCGATGAACTCCAGGATCGTGGTTGGGCGGTGAACGAATCTGACGATCGGTCGATCGTGGATCTGTTGATTGATCAGGTCGAGTTTGCCAACGTCATTTTGATTAACAAAACGGATTTGGTGGACGAAGATCAACTGAGTCAGATTGAGTCGTTTGTGAGAAAGTTGAATCCTTCGGCGAAGTTCTTAAGGACCAGCTATGGTCGGATTGCAGTCGAAGAGATCATGGGGACAGGTCTTTTTGAATTCCAGAATGCCGAGAAGTCAGAAGGCTGGTTATCATCACCACGGGATATGGTAGCATCCGAAGCAGACGAATACGGTGTCACAAGTTTTGTTTATCGATCCACAAAGCCATTTCACCCTGCTCGATTATGGAGCTGGATCAATAAACCGCCGCACGGTTTATTGCGGGCGAAAGGATTTCTATGGCTCGCAAGTCGTAATGACGACGTGGGTTATTATTCAATGGCAGGTCATAATTGCCGTATTGAATATGCTGGGAAATGGCTGGCGATTACGCCGAAAGAGGAATGGCCTGACGACCCTATAGAATGTGAACGAGTCATGAATAATTGGCATCCCATATGGGGGGACCGGGCCCAGGAGTTGGTTTTTATTGGTATCGACATGGATCAGGATGCAATGATTGCCTCTTTGAACAACTGTTTGTTGAGTGAATCCGAGATAAGGAGCGGAGTCGAGTCCTGGCAGGAACTTGAAGATCCGTTTGAGCTTTGGGTTTTTGAGGAACCTGATTCGGAATCACAAATTCAATTTGATCGTGATACAGGAGGGAGCAATGAATAAGCTTGTAAAAAAGCTTCCTGTCACGGTGCTCTCAGGTTTTCTGGGAGCCGGCAAAACCAGCCTTCTGAATCACGTTTTGAGTAATCGTGATGGTCTCAAAGTTGCTGTGATTGTGAATGATATGAGCGAGGTAAATATCGATGCTCAATTGATTGCCAATGGCTCAGCGGCTTTGAGCCGCTCGGAAGAGAAATTGGTTGAAATGACCAATGGTTGCATTTGCTGCACTCTCCGGGAGGACCTATTGATAGAGGTGAGTCAATTAGCCAGTGAAGGGCGATTTGACTATCTCCTTATCGAATCGACTGGCATTTCAGAGCCCGCTCCGGTGGCCGACACCTTTACTTTTGCGTTGGCCAACGGCCAGGCATTGTCTGATTTTGCGGAGTTGGACACGATGGTAACCGTGGTCGATGCAGTCAATTTTCTGAGCGACCTACGGATCGGCGAGGATTTACAGAATCGTGGCCAAGCGGCTTCTGATCAGGACATTCGGACTATGGCCGACTTATTGATCGATCAGGTTGAATTTGCCGACGTGATTGTGATGAACAAATCCGATCTGGTTAGCAAGGGTGAGATGGCTGAGTTGCGATTATTCCTGGAAAAGCTCAATCCTTATGCTCTCCTTGTAGATTCGCAATTCGGCGAGGTACCACTAGAGAAGATTGTAGGCACAAAACGATTTGATTTCGAACGGGCGAAAATGTCGAAAGGCTGGCAAGTCGCTTTACGTGAGGAAGGTACAACGGAAACCGAAGAGTATGGCGTCAGCAGCTTTGTATATAGATCCAGGAGACCGTTTCATCCTCAACGGTTTTTTGAGATACTAAGGCAATCGTGGCAAGGCGTACTACGTTCAAAGGGGTTTTTCTGGCTGGCAACAAGGCTTGATAAAGTTGGAGTCTGGTCACAGGCTGGTCGTGTGGCGAGGCTCGATGTTGCCGGTTTCTGGTGGGCATCCGTACCCATTTCTGAGTGGCCTGATGTACCCGGTTTTACGACATCCATTCAAAAGTACTGGGATCCACAGGTTGGTGACTGCCGACAGGAGCTGGTCTTTATTGGAATCGGAATGGATGAGATTGCCATTTACGATGCACTTCAAGAATGCTTATTGACAGATGAAGAGATGAAAGCAGGGCCTGATTCCTGGGGCTTCTTCCAGGATCCTTTCCCAAAATGGGATGTAAAGAGGGCCGAAGCTAACTCGGTTGAAAACAATTGATCCAGTTGCAATAGCAGTCAGATAAAAAGTGGGCCGAAGGGGTGGAATTGGTAGCCCGTCCCCTTCGAACCCTTGACCTCCCAACCGTCGTAACGGAGAGAAAGCCATGAAGTAGATTATCCTGATTTTAGTGAATTCTCACAAGTGCGAAACTGCGTAAATGGTCGTCTATTTCGCAAAATGCACCACTGCGCCAATCAATAAACCACCAAATAGCAATAACTTGCCGCTAGTCAGAATCGAGAAGCATGCACTCGCATGTAAGAAGAGAGGTTCTAATGAAGATTTCAGGGAAAGAGCAGCTGAAAGCATTCACACTCATTGAGTTACTGGTTGTGATTGCAATCATTTCGGTATTGATCTCGTTGCTACTTCCGGCGGTTCAGTCTGCCAGGGAAGCAGCCCGTCGAATCCAATGCTCCAATAACATGAAGCAGTTTGGGTTGGCGATCCATAATTACGAAAATGCGATCGGTACATTTCCACCTGGTTATATTGCCCAATCTCGGTACACTCAGGTTCCATGCACATCGAGCTGGGGGCACACCTGGTCAAACTACATCATGCCATACCTGGAGCAGGGCAATAAATACAATGCCTTGAACTTTAGTCATCCTGCAGGTTTCCCACCAAATACATCTGTATGGGAAAATTCCGTGGCAACGTTTCTTTGCCCAACCGATACCAAGGCGGATCAGTCGCGAACCAGTTTTAAGATTACGCAGATCTCATACGCTGGAGTCTTTGGGCTTACAGAATGCATCGCAAACAACTATGGAACTGGCACTAATGTCATGAACGCACAGTTATGTGGTGCCATTATTTCAGAGGGTGTTTTTGGTAGAAACGTATCTTATTCCATTGCAAATATATCAGATGGTTTAAGCAACACTCTGATGGTGGGTGAAACATCGCGATTTCGTGAGGAATCTCCATACAGTCGATTCAACATTGCGAATGTGGGAGGAGCATGGGGAGGGGGCGATCTAGGAACTCCGCCCAGATATGAAAGCTGGAATGACATTCGTATCTCAGGTGGCTCCTATGTTGTACCGAAGCTAAATTCAAGGCCTTATATTGGCAGACCATCATGGGTTGTGGATCCTTCAAACGGTACACATTCGAAGACTTGGGTGGATGATCCGAGGAGTTTGTTACTCGGTCAATTCGGGTTTCGGAGTTTGCATCCTGGCGGTGCAAACTTCTTGATGAGTGACGGATCAGTTCGATTTCTCAAGGAATCAATCGATCTCAAGACATATCGAGCTTTGGGAACAAGGTCTGGAGGAGAGGTTTTTAGTGGTGACACCTATTAATCAATCGATTTTCTCCCTGAGTTGCAACGAAGAAAGTACAAGAGGCCTGAATCCTATGACAATTCGAAACTTGATGAAGCTTGTGTTGAATGTGTTGCTGATGATGCTTTACACCTTTGCAGCGAATGGCCAGGGTGTCGGTGTCAGCCGGTACGACTGCTTTCCTGTCGAAAAATTGCCACCGGAATTACAAAAGAAAGCCGAGCAACTGCTTTTGAAACTGATGGACAGTGAGGCACTGTACACAGTGGTTGGAAGTCTGAAACCGATTTCAAGTTCGTTCTGGACAGGCAGTTTTTCAGTAACACAGCCCGAATTGTCATCAATCCGTGAAACACGCAAGATTCTAGATGCATTTCAGTGTGGCGAAGCATTCGAATCCGAGGTTCTGGTTTTTCAAGCTCTTACAGGTGGTAAGCGTCATGCGCATGCATGGATTGCGAATCGTAAATCGCTCAGGACCATGGTTGAAAAGCACTCGTCATTCTATGACGCATATGGATTGACTCCCGAAACCAGAGCAATGACAATTATTGAGAAGATGGAACACGCCGATCGGTCCGACCGGTTGCGTGCATCGGGATATCAGTTTGGGTACCCTGACTATGCAGTTGATTTCTTTGTGGAAGCGGAAAAGTCGAGACTGAGTTCAAAAGACACGAAATTGATTCCTCGCGACTTCTTTTCGGTTGCAACGCATGTTTCACAAACCAACAGATTTGTCTGGGCGATTCCCAAAGGATCTTCTCCCAGGAGCGAAGACATTGAAATCAAGGCTCAGGCAGAACTCATTCTTTCGGAGTATAAAAAACGACGGGAATTATATATAGGCGAAGGCAAACCAGGGATCGTTGCTCTGATTCGAGACTGGTTTGATAATGGTCAAGGCGAGTGCAGACCTGAGAACGCAATGCTTGGATTATTTCCAACCCAGGTTGCTTCTCATTCGACAGGTTCGCATGTTATTGATCAATCGTCTTTGATTTCTGTCCATGATATTAATCTGGTGGATCACAGACCTTCTCTTTTGAACCGGACGCTAACAGTCGTACCAAATCAATCGAGAATATTCAGGTGCGGCAAACAGATTCTGTACTTTTCCAATCAAAAGGTATTTAAAGGAAATACCCATAGAATGAAATCGCACTGAACCCAACCAAAGAAGTTCTATTTTAGTGGTGCAGAGGGGTGGAACTGGTAGCCCGTCCCCTTTGAACCCTTGACCTCCCAACCGTCGTAACGGAGAAATCGCCGTGAATTAGATCATTCGATTCATATGGAATTCAATAAGTGCAATTCTGACGACTATCGTCGTTCAGCGGGAATTGCCTGCACATAGATCAACAAGCAATTAAATACCAATGGCTTAGCCTTGGTTCCAAGTTCAGGTTTTCACAAATACGTCATAGCTAGGGTCATTTCATGCGAACTACAAGAAGTCAGTCTGGAAAAGGTTTCACGCTCATCGAGCTACTGGTTGTGATTGCAATCATTTCGGTATTGATTTCATTGCTACTTCCGGCGGTACAGTCTGCCAGAGAAGCAGCCCGTCGTATCAGCAGTACAAACAATCTCAAGCAGATTGGACTTGCGATGCACAATTACGAAAACACTGTGGGTTGCTTCCCGGGATTCGGCCATTCTACAGCATTTGCATTCTCACCCCTTGCACGAATCCTGCCTTATATGGAACAGGCATCACTTGTGAATCTCGTCAATTTCAATGTGCCTGTTTATACCGGCTCAGGACCAAACATTCGATTTAACCCTCCGCTGATCACTGCGGCAAATTATGTGGTTGGCAGCTTTCTCTGTCCATCGGATGGTGGAAATCCGCGATTTACTGCAAATCTTGGTGGAGATTCTGCTGGTACAAACTATGCAGTTTGTACTGGATCCGGAACCATGCTGAACTATCATATTGAAATTCCAACGGATGGAATGTTTTGGTACGGTTCAGCTGTCACGATTGCGAATGTCTCTGATGGCACATCAAATACCATGATGGCAAGCCAGATTCGGCTGGGTAACAATCTGACAAGCAGTGGTCCAAAACCAAGTGATTTTAACCGGCAATATGCATCGAATACATCACTTTCTCCAGGCTTGCCAGGTTTGTCACTTGGAGGAAAACAATTAGTAAATCCGGACTTGGCTGCTTTGACTGGCAATATTAATAGCTGGAGGGGGGATCGCGGTTATTCTTGGCTGGTGGGACGGCTCACTAGTACAGGATACAGCGCATATCTGCCACCAAATTCAAAGATACCTGATCTTAATGCACACGGACGAGGCTGGCATGCAGCGAGGAGTTTTCATCCAGGAGGTGTGATTACGTTAATGTCAGATGGTTCGGTTCGGTTCGTGAAAGATTCGATCCCAGTCGAAACCTGGCGATCATTAGCTTCACGTAATGGTGGCGAGGTCATCTCGGCAGACACCTATTGATCCTTCAATTAAGAGTGAACGTGCGATTACAACAGACGGATGTCCATAAAAGAATCTGGGAGGCCTCCATTGAAGTCGGCTGTTTTACTGTGGCTTTCGCTATCATGTCTGATCACAGCCATGAAATGGGCAGCATCGGGTTATCGCAAAGCCACTTTTGCAATCGCATTGTTCACAATATTCATCGCTTGGTATGCGGCAGACAGGATTGCTGACGTTTCAGAGCTTCGAATAAGGTCTTATCTGAACGACGATATCAATAGGACATCCATACTGGCTTTACTCACCATCGAGTCGATTGTAGTTCCGGTCGTTCTCTGGAAGTCGATGAAAGATGATGCCGGGTATAAGATTCGTATTCTTGCGGACTTGCTACTGACTTTGCCGGCGTTGTGTTGCGTGCCAACCTTGCTGCTTGTCGAGCACGATGTGTTTTCGAGATGGAATGCGATTGATTTCGAATTGGCTGCAATAATCACAGGCGTTTTGATCGCTCTGGGAATGTGGTTTTCTTCGTTGATCATACGAGGCATTCCAGTATTGAAGCCGCATCGCACGGAACTTGCAGCAATGTCAAATCTACTGTTTCTGCCATGGTCTGCGGTGGCATTTGTGCTTCTGAATCGTGAAAAATCAGGATTCGGAACATCAGGTGTCGTGATCGACCTTAAATCAGGCCCGGCCTGGATCTGGTTTCTCGTACTCGGGCTTCCATTCATGGGTTTTCTGGGCCGGACCCTGATTCATCGATTTCAAGAAAGGGGACTTGCTTGAACAGTTTCAACAGTCTGCTGAATCTATTTTCAGATACGCTACTAGGACCCGTGATTGCGGGCGAAATCCTGCTGCTGGTTTGGGCTTTGCTTCATGCCGGTGATTGTCATGCGGAGTGGTTGAGGCGACTACGGACACATCGTCAATGGAAACGATTTGAGGATTCGTTGATGTTGGGCCAGCCTGAAGACTTTTGCGGTACTGGTGCTAGCCTGCCGAAGGGGCGTCCACGAACGACTCTGGCATGGAACCGGGCCAATGATTCTCAGTGGCGCGAGGTCCACCTGCGAAAACTGCTTGATGATCTTGAAATCCAAGGACGCAAGTCATTGGAAACTTCAACGACACTCACTCGCCTGGGTCCGATGCTTGGTCTGATGGGCACTCTGATCCCCATGGGGCCAGCATTAAAAGGTTTGGCCTCAGGAGATCTGGACACGATGGCCACGAATCTTCAAGTTGCATTTTCCACAACTGTTGTCGGAGTATTTATTGGAGGGATTGGCTTCTTGTGTCGCCAGGCTCGTCAGCGATGGGCTTTGGAAGATCTGCGAGTGACTGAGTGGCTGCTAAATTTGGGGATGGCAGACCAGCAGGGGAGGAATCACCATGGAAAATAAACTTCGTCGGATGGACTCGACTTCTACTTTGGACGATAGCGACGACGATCCTTTATCGGGGATGGCGAACCTTTTCGATGTGGCGATGGTCTTTGCTCTGGCTTTGATGGTCGCCTTGGTTGCTCGCCTGAAAGTTGGAGATCTACTGACTCAGGATGAAGTCACCATGGTAAAGAATCCTGGCAAGTCTGATATGGAAATAATTGTCAAGAAAGGCCAGGAGATTTCCCGTTACAAGGCTTCGGAAAAAACACAAGGCTCAGGCAAAGGCCGTCGTGTCGGTACAGCCTTCGAGCTTGAAAACGGCCAGATCATTTACGTTCCCGAATAACTCGTACACTCATCGATTGACTCAATTGACACCACAAAGTCCTGCATCAGGATGCAGGACAGAACCGGAGATAGATAAAATGCAACAGACATCACGATCATCCGAACCCGTCCTGGAACCACGCAAGCGTTTTACCCGAAATCGAATCGTCGCCGTAGCGATTCTGGGCCTGGCGATAGCATCATTCGCCTGGTTATGGGAGCATTACATCGCTCCAACTCGTATCGCGGTAGTCAATTTTCGAGACTTTCAGTATAACGAAATGGTTGAAGCCAATACGAACCCATGGGTGCAATTGGCAAAACTTGATGTGGGCGACCTGGATAAAGCAAGCTTGAATAAATATCACGCAATGTACGTATTTGGGCGTGGTGTTAATTTCACAGAAACGCAAAGCGAGATTGTCAGAAAAGCCACGTCACGAGGGCTACTGGTTTATGTTGTTGGTGCCACGAATCCATCTATGGACGTGACTAACATGAAGTCGGATATGCTGGAAAAAGTCGCTGCATATTTTGAGAACGGTGGGCGGAGGAATTTACATGCTTTAATGGAATTCACACGTCGAATGATCGACGGAAAAACGCTGTTTTCCAACGAACCGGAAACGCCTGTCATTATTCCTGCGGATGCGTTTTTCCATGTGGGGGACGAAGCTTATTTTTCCGATTTGGCCAGTTACGAAAAATTTCGCGATCAGAAAGGGCTCTCCAAGCCTGATAAACATCGTGTGGCACTGGTGACATCAATTTTTGGGCCGAGATCGGCAAACAGGTCGTATGTGGACGAACTTGTCAATCGACTCGAGGAACAGGGCGTTAACGTATACCCTGTTGCAGGTTTTATGAAGCGACTGGACCATCTGAAAGCCGTTAAACCTGATTTGGTCATCTATATTCCGCACGGGCGTTTAGCTGCTGGGCGAGCAGACGAATGTGTAAAGTGGCTTCAGGAAAATGGCATACCGGTGATTTGCCCAATCGATGTGTTTGAAAACTATGACAAGTGGGTTTCCTCGCAAAAAGGAATGCAAGGCGGGATGATGACCCAGAACATCCTGATGCCAGAACTCGATGGTGGTATCGAGCCATTTGCGATCAGCGCCCAGTTCCCGAATGATCGAGGGTTGAACGTACCCAAGGCGTTGCCTGAACGTATGGACAAGCTGGTCTCTCGCGTGCAGCACTGGTTGAACCTTCGAGCCAAACCGAATTCGACAAAGAAAATCGCTGTGGTTTATTTCAAGGGGCCTGGCCAGAACGCAATGGTCGCCAGTGGGATGGAAGTTGGGGCATCGTTGCTGAACCTCTTGAAATCGCTGAAAGCGGCTGGTTACGAAACGGGAGAACTGCCTCCTGATGCCAAAGCCATGGAAGAAACCATTCGTAAGCGGGGCCCTGTATTAGGCCCTTATGCCAAGGGGGAAATAGACGAATTTGTAAAATCGGGCGATCCTGAATTTGTAGATGTCGGGAAGATCGAAGCATGGGCCAAAAAACAGCTTGATCCGACGATGTATGCTGAGGTCGTGAAACAATATGGTCCACCTCCAGGTGAGTATCTTGGCGTTGATCACAATGGGAAGAAGTGTATTGCATTGCCACGATTGCAATTC
Source organism: Candidatus Kuenenia stuttgartensis (assembly GCA_945874095.1). GTDB lineage: Bacteria > Planctomycetota > Planctomycetia > Isosphaerales > Isosphaeraceae > QWQI01. Next base: position 14,506 of record CAMCFM010000001.1, on the reverse strand, counting down.
GGCAATGTGGCCGTTCTACCTCAAACCCTGCCAGCCATAGGCGACGATACTGAGCGGCTTGTTCATGGTGCCAAACAGGCTCCGCCATACAGTTACATCACGACCTACTTATGGGCCAGACATGGTTTTCAGGCGGATACCATTTTGCATTTCGGTACGCACGGGAGTCTGGAGTTCACTCCATGGAAGCAGAACGCACTTTCGGATTTGGACTGGCCGGATGCCTTGATAGGGGATCTGCCCCACCTTTACGTCTATGTCATTAATAACATTGGCGAAGCCGTAATCGCAAAGCGCCGCAGTTATGCGACCATTGTTTCGCACTTGACACCGCCCATGACTGAATCCGGGTTATATGGGCCTCTCAAGAACTTGCAGGACACAATTGGCCGATATGATGCGACAACGGACGAAGCGCTTCGAATTGAGCTCGAGATATCAATCAGAAAACTTGTGACGGAGCTGAATCTGCAAAAAGACCTTAAGCTCGCAATCGAAGGGTCAAACCCACTGACTGACGATCAGATTGAACAGGTTCACGACTATCTTCATGCCGTGGCAGACGAGAAAATCACACGCGGCCTCTATGTATTGGGGCGACCTTACTTGAAGGAGGAATCAGAGGAAACAGCCAGGCTCATGTCGCAGGATGCTGTAGCCGTCGGAGAGGCTCAGAAGAAAATTATTGCAGGAAAAGTGTCGAATAAGATACTTGACGACAGTTCCGCCTTCGAGAAGGCTTTTCGCCAGCCGGCTCGAGAGTCAATCATCAAGATTTTGGCCGGAACGGCCAAATCGGGCGACTTTGTGGATCCTGCAGACACAAAAAGAATTGCTGATTGGGATCGTGTCCATCCGACCATGAGCGACGATGCCCTGTTCGCCAGATTTGTTCAAATGGGTGAGCGGAACGGCAACGGGGGTGACCCCAAAAGTCGAAGTCCGAAAGGTGGTGGTTCGGGAGAAACAAAGCAGAGACCTGGCCAAAGTATCGCTACGCTTGAAATTCAATTTCTGAATGTGGCAGATGATCAAGAAAATCTCAAGTTTCTCGAAACTCTGCGTACTGATGCCAACTACGAACGAATTCTTCAATCACTTGATCCGGAATCCCTTCGCAAAGCACGCCGTATTGCCACATTTGTGCCAGCCATGCGTGAAGCGCTTGATCGGATGCAAAAACCGGGGATGACTGAGCTGATTAATGCGATGAGATCAGCGGAGAATCGGAATAAAGTGCTTTCCTGGTTAACAGATACCTCGATGCAGTCTCAGATTCGCGAAAAAGCTGAGGCACGAAGATTGAAATTCGCTGCTGAACTGAGCAAACCTGAGTTTCAATCGGATATTCTAACAGCACTCTCACATGAAGACCTCGTTTCATTTTTAAAAACCCTCAAGACTGACCAGTTGGATCAGCTTGGAGAGAGGTTGAAATTTGCCAGCGAAAACACCGCTCTTGCCGATCGTCTTTCGCATTCAGAATCCGTTGCCAAATTCCGCAATTTACTCGTCCAGGAATCCGCTGATAGTCAAATGACACAAGCCATGGGCATGCTGAGTCGTGAAAAACTCAGGCGTAATGAGGAGGAACGGCAAGTGGTCAATCAACTCCGTTCTCTCACAAATGCTTATCAGTCGGTTACAGACTATCAGGATCGGATTAAAATGAGTACAGACTCAGAAATCCAGGCGATTCTGGCAGGGCTTAACGGGCGCTACATTTCTCCATCATCGGGTGGAGATGCTGTAACGAACCCGGAATCGGTTCCAACAGGCCGTAACCTTTATCCGATTGACGCCGAGAAAACCCCATCGCCGGAAGCGTGGATCTTAGGCAAGAAACTGGCTGATAAGACGATTGAATCGAAGCGTCAGGAAACAGGCAAAGAGCCGGTGAAGGTGGCCGTCACGCTTTGGCCGGGTGAGTTTATCAATAGTCAGGGTGTTGACCTTGCAATGATCTTTCATTTTCTGGGTGTGGAGCCGGTGCGCGATGCACGCGGAGTGGTTCACGACGTGCGATTAGTACCCGTGGAAGAGCTTGGAAGGCCACGAATTGATGTGGTTGTTCAAACTGCTGGTCAGTTTCGCGACATTGCCGCCACTCGAATGAGCCTGATCGACAGAGCAGTAAAGCTTGCCGGACAAGCTGCCGATTCCGAGAAATTCGCCAACCACGTGCGTGAAGGTACAATCGCTGCCGAGTCAAAGCTAAAGCAATTGGGGCTTTCCCCAGCCGAGGCGAGAAAATTCTCGACTGCTCGAATTTTCGGTGGAGTGAACGGGAATTACGGAACCGGAATTATGGGCTTGGTGGAAGCAGGCGACCGTTGGGAGAATCGCAAAGAGATCGCCGAAACATACCAAAACAACATGGGAGCGATCTACACAGAAGATCACTGGGGAGAATTCGTGCCTGGTCTGTTTAACGCAGCGGTACAGAATACAGATACACTGGTGCATTCGCGGACTTCAAATGTGACCGGTCCACTCAAGCTAGACCATGTTTATGAGTTTATGGGAGGATTTTCAAATGCAATTGCGGATGCAACGGGAAAAGACCCGTCTGCATACTTCGTCGATATGCGTAACAAATATCAATCAAAAGTCCAGAATGCCGAAGAAGCAATCTGGCAGGAAGCACGATCCACGTTACTCAACCCAAAATATATCCAGGAGCTTCAGCAGGAAGGGGCATCAGCGGCTGAAGTCTTTGCCGAAAGCGTTCGAAACACCTATGGATGGAATGCCATGAGGCCTGATGCAATTGACGACGAGCTTTGGAACGAGCTTCACGAGGTCTATGTCAAGGACAAATATCAGATGGGAATGAAGGATTACTTCCGTAACAAGAATCCGTTCGCAATGCAGGAAGTCACTGCCGTGATGCTGGAGACTGCGAGAAAAGGACTGTGGCAGGCGACTCCTGAGCAAATCGCCTTATTGACCACAACTCACTTCGAAATGATACGCGAATTCAACCCGGCCTGTAGTGGATTCGTTTGCAATAATGCAAAACTCCAGGAGTATATTGGCGAGAATCTCTCCGATTTAGACAGAAGCACTTATGTCTCTGCAATCGAAGGCGTTCGACAGTCCGCCGAATCGAATCAGGATGTCAGGAAAAGTATTGCTTTGGAGAAACAGGCCAATGACTCCACCGATCCAAAGGAGAAGGGGGCATCATCCAATCCGATAGCCAAAAAGTCAAAGGATCGCAATAAACCTGAGACTGCGAATTCGAATCTCCCATTCGTATTACTATTCGTTTCCCTGTTCGGATTGACAGCGGTTTCGACACTTCTTGTTGCGAGATCCCGCATGGGCTGATTTGGGTCTCTGAACGACAAACCGCAGCCTCACTACAAGTGGCTCAAGCGAGAACCGTCGCAAATGGCTCAGAAACAAGAGCAGCTTGTTGAGCAAATCAAGCGGGTGCACGCCACGCATAGACTGGACGATTGCGGCAGCCCGCGAATGCACCGATTATTGCTGAAAAAAAGGCTATCACTGCTGTGAAAACTCCGTTGCAAAACTCATGCATCGCCAGGGAATCAAAGCCCGAATCAGCAAGAAATTCAATGTCCTGACGACCGACTCCAATCATGATTTTCCTGTGGCTCCGAATCGTCTTGATCAGCAATTTGTCGCCCAAAAGCCGAATCAGATCTGGCTGACAGACTTCACTTATATCCCAACAGAGGAGGGTTTTACCTACGGTCAACACTTAAAGGGCTTATGATCCATAGTGATCGAGGCAGTCAGTACGCCAGTCTTGCATTTGAGCAATGTCTGTCGAAATATGGACTTGTGCAAACCATGAGTCGTCATGGCAATCTTTACGACAATGCTCCGATGGAGAGCTTTTACAAAAGCTTCAAGGTGGAGGAGGTGTATCGGCAAAAGTACCAGACACATGAGCAAGCGACTCGTGCGGTCGCAGATTATATTGAGCGGTTTTACAACCGAACTCGGTTGCATTCTTCACTTGGCTATTTCAGCCCGATCGAATACGAAAAGCAACGTTTGTGGGAAATCAGCGATGCGGAATAAAATTGGGGAGTGGAGGAGTATGGGTTGGTCGCTCACCCCGGCGCAGCGCCAGTGGAGCGTATGGCGACCAACCCATGCGACGTAACGAGCCAATTTCTGAAAAGGCCAGGCAAGTTGAGTTGCACATCGGTCAAGAATAGTGCACATATAGACCAGTAAGATCTGTTGTTTCAGTGTCTACTTTTCGTGGGGAAGTCCAGTCAGGCTGGGGCTGTTGATGTCCTTCGGACATAGCTATTAATAGCTGTTTCCGCTGGAGTCCAAAGATAACACTTCTCAGGTCTATGGATGTCCTTCGGACATGCCTATTAGTAGATGTCTCCGCTGGAGCCCAGACGAAGGAGGGCGGTAGGCTGGGGCTGTTGATGTCCTTCGGACATACCTATGAATAGATGTCTCCGCTGGAGCCCAATCACCCAAAAACCGGAAGTTATTTCTTGCCTGTTCCTTAGTCGTGTCTGGCGAGGCAGAGGATACGATCGAAGCTTTGCGATTGGTGGAAAATACCAAGCCCGACATGGCTATTGTGGATATCTCACTCAAAAATGGCTGAGGGATTGATCTGGTCAAGCGTATCAGGGATCGTGATGATCATATTCCAATGCTGGTCTGGTCCACACACAATGAGTCTCTCTATGCAGAACGCGCTTTGAAAGCCGGCGCACATGGGTTTATCAGTAAGGATCAGGCCACCGATAAAATTATCGTCGCAATTCGTCGGGTTTTGGAAGAGAATATTTATTTAATCGAGACCATTTCGCAGAAGATTCTCCAGCGCACGGTGAGCCCCAACCGGAATTCTACAAATACTCCGGTAGAGCTACTGGCAAATCGGGAACTTCAGGTTTTTCGGAAAATTGGTGAGGGTAATACCACTTCACAAATTGCCGAACATTTGCATCTGAGTATCAAAACCGTTGAGACCTACCGCAACAGAATTCGGGAGAAACTCGAATTAAAAAACGGTACGGAATTAAATAACTATGCTACCCGGTGGATGATTCAAAATGAATGGCCAACGGAAATGGTCTTGAGTATTGCGTAACTTTTTAAGTGGTGCAACTCAAGCTTGACCTATTTGAGGGCAGGGGTACTCTACATCGAATCTGTACCTGACTCTGCAAAGAATTGCCAGCAACGCTGCGACAAACGTTGTCCTTATCCAATGGCCGAACGGTACACTTTCACCAAGCCGTTTGCCTTTCAATGACGATCCACGTGGACGGGTCATATTCGTCTTCAACCAAGTTTCATCGATGAACACCAGTTTTTCGGGATCCAAGCTGGCTTGGCCAGCGATCCATTCCCGGCGTTTTTCTTTCACGTCAGGTCGTTCTTGCTCCGCGGCGTTCAGCACTTTTTTAATTGTCAGTTTCAATGCCTTCAACGCGCGGCAAAGCGTGCTTCTGGAGATTCCGATCTTCAAGTGATCGAGACGTTTGTCGAGGGTTCGATCCGGATTTTCGTCAACTGCCTCACGAATCGTATCCGAGTGTTTGGGCCATTTGGTTTGTTGATTGCGAGTTGTAACAGGGGCGATTTTGCACTCATTTTCAAATGAGAAGAGCCACAGCGGAAAAAATGGCATTCAGGTCATTCCGCTTTTCACATTGATTTGCTTGCCGGCCGTTTTTGTGTAAAAACAATTCTTTTATTTGAATTGAACGTGGTAAAGACTTATGACATCCCATTCCCCACTCCGCAGTTCATCGGAATGATAAGCTGCGGAGTCGTGTTGGGGCGGGTTGATTTTGATTCTGGTCTGAAAATCAGGCTTGCTTGCGGCGTCGGGCTACGATTGCCATCACGCCTGTTGCAATTGCTGCCAGTGCATAGGTTGTTGGCTCGGGAACGGCTGTGGCATTGAGGGTGATGCCTGTCTGGGCAAACGCATTGTTCGTTGTCCACGACGTACCACCGTTATTCGACCTCGCTCCACCCAGAAAGCTTACGTCTGAGCCGTTCTTGGCTGTGGGAGAGCTGAAGGTGTCGGTGAAATACCAGTTGAATTTGGTCTGAGTGCTGGCGGATGTGTCTGACAAAACCATCCAGTAACTCGTGCTGGCCGACAATGCAAATGGTGTGTTTAGTGAAAAGTTGTAAAGCGCCTGGGCGCCGAATGCCGGGACCGTGAACGTCACGCCTAAATCTGTTCCAGGCGTTCCGGCATTATTCGAGAAGATTCGGAGTTTGGGTGAGCCGTCGCCGGCGCCCGTCACGCCCAGTGGCAGATCCACTGAGTCCAGTAGATAAAGACCTGCGCCGGTCGTAAAACCCTGCGCGTATGTGACATCGAAATTGGTAACACTGTTATATCCAATGGCTGCATTGGCACTGGAATCTGGAGTACCCAGATTCGAGTATATTTCTGCCGATTGTGCGGCATGAATCTGGGATGCTATCAAACCGATGAAGGCTGCTGCCTTGGCAAGTTGCAATCGCATTACTGTTTATTCCCCAATCAGAGTTTATCGAGACTAGACCGAACCAATACCCACGAAGGTATTGGACCATAACGCACCAGTTCAAGTGGCCGGTAAAATGGTTGCCAAAGACAACCACCAACCGGCCCGGTTTTTAAACCGAGACTGACTTCACCAATTTCGATTTCCGACGGCGAGCCAGAACAGCCATCACGCCCGAAGCAATAGCGGCCAGGGCGTATGTGGAAGGCTCGGGCACGGTGGCGGGGGCCAGTGTCAGTCCAGTCATTCCGGCGGGAATCGTGTTTGATATCAGGTTGAACGTGCCTGTATAGGTGCTATTGACAGAATCCCAGCCGAATGTGCCGAAACTGGAATTCAATAAAGCCTGCGTGCTGATCAAATAGTAGGTCACACCATTTTTTACGGCCACTCCACCGACCCCTGTTCCACCAAATCCGCTGATTGTCACGGTTTGATCAACCGTACCATCTGTTGCAAACCGAAATAGATCAGTCCGATATGTATTTGGAGTCACAGAGTAGTTCGTGCTTGTATTGAGCCCCCAAAGCCTACCGTCCGGTGCGTCAAACAAGCTTTGAATATCGTTTGTCTCAGTTGAGGCATTTGAGAAAAAGTTTTGTGAAATGATTGTTCCCTGGCCAGTTGCAGTGTCAATACTTTCTAAAACAGGATAAGGAGTTTGACCGCCTGGATTTAACATCCCACTGGCATAAAGCGTATTTGTGCCTCGAAACGAGCTGAATGCCAGACCACCTTCAATTAAGTTCGCTGTTGAGACTGTACCGATAAACGATGAGCTGACACTGCTCGGACCAATATTTGCTGAGTACAGTAGATTACTGTTAGGAGAGGAAGCTGACACTTCCAATAGATAGGTAGATTGGTCCACGGGGTTCGAAGCAATATCAAGCAATCCGTTTGTAGTTGCAACAGGACCGATCTGTGCCACAGTACCGTCAATGTTCACACCGTATATTGAGGTCGAAAGACCATTCGTCGCATAAAAGTCGACCGCCCCGGCCATCGGCCCGGTGGGAACGATCAAGGCAAATACGGCGACGAGCGATTTGAGAAAATGTCTCATGATGAAAGCAGTCCTGTTGATGAAACTTGCTGAGAAACACGTCACAACCAGCACAGTGCTATTTGTGACATTCGACCAACACCGACAGAAAACGACTTCCAGGCCTGGCACTTTTTATGGTGGGTTAAAAACCACCAGGCCCGGGAAGTGGAACCATGGCACCAACGTTCATGTTGTCAGTGCCGAACTGATCGACTTGGAAAATTGCTGAGTCGTCTCAGCCTCTTGCCTGAGTATTTCTTCCAGCGATTCTTGCCAGTCAAGTTTCGCTCTGGTCAGTCGTGCTTTGAGATTCGCCACAGCCTCAAGATGCCGATTGGCCAGCACCGGCTGATTCAAGGGCGGCTTGGCATAGATTCGACCCAGTGCCGCATGCGCCCTGATCAATGTCGGTGTCATCCCAAGTGCGGTTTCCAGCATCCTCACCGCTTTTTCAGGTTCGCCCAGCCGCTCAAGGGCCAAGCCCACCAGCATGTGAGTTGCAGGTTGATGCCAGACCAAAGCAATCGAATCAAGCCCTGATTCCATCGTGGTCTGAGCATTGCCGCTGAGCCAGCCGATCTCTGCCTTGATAGAAAGTGCCCGCCAATCTTCCTGATCATGCCCCAGAAGCCGTTCGCATATCTCCATCGCCGTATCGTATTCGCCCAGAGCAAGCCATAGCTGAGCCAGCTCCACAAGCCCTCGTGGCTGCTCTCTCTGAGCCTCGTTCACAAACTCCAAGGCCGCTCTGGCCAGCGCTTTGTCCAAATCTGTTCGTGGAGAACTGGCATGCAGCAAAACCCGCGCCTCCAAAAGGGCTATTGGCAATTGATATCCACTGGCCAGCTCTGCCAACTTCCGGTTCTCTTGCTGAATCTTGGCAATGGCTGATTCTTCATTGATTAAAAACAGAGCCTCTTCCTCGCTCTTGGCTGATCGCAAAACGCTTAAAAACAACAGCCGTGTCCATTCTTGTTTCTGTTCGTCCGTCAGCTCCACCCCTGGCTTAATGTCCAAAGGCGCTTCCTGTGCGGTGGATTCCGGGTCCACCTGATGCTGCCTCCATTGCTCCAGATAGCCGTCCCGAAGCGTTTTTAATTGCTCCTGCTGCTCCTTCACCTTCTCTGAAGCCTTGGGCACTTCCCGTTCAAGGGTCTTGGTAAAGTCTTCAAGCAATTGACGGGCCTTCTTGTGGCTATCCTGCACCAGAAACCCTTCCACCAGGTGCTGCAGAAATCGTAATTCTACTGGGTTGGCAAGATGCAACTCTTCAAAAATCTCCACGGCCTTTTCGATATTCTGGGCCTCCATCTGAGCCCTGGCTTCATTGTATTTCAATTCCTCAAGTGTCTTTGCAATCGCTAGTTCCATGTTGTCACCAACATGGTCCATATAGCCCAGATCTTCCAGACGCTTCCTCAGCTCGACGGCTTCATAGGCATCAAATTGCTTGTCCTTTGGATGTCGTCCATCGTCGTGCGGGCCTTCCACCAAATCCCACGATGCAATGGGCTTCAAGGGTTCAATCTCCTGATCAAACGCAGCCAATAGCACCTTGCCGTCCATGTCTTCACCGGCTGGAAGATCAAAGAGTCGAAGAATGGTCGGGCAAAGGTCCGTCAGAACGGCTCCATAAATACTGCCTCCGCTCTTTTTAATCCCCGGCCCACACATCGCCACCATCCCATAATGCCTGTGCTCAATGGCTGGGCCGGCGGCTTCGGCTGGAATGTAATCGGGCCGGAGGTGATCGCTATGAAAGCCGTGGTCGCTGGTCAAAATCACAGTCGTATCCGGCCCGGCGGCGGCCATCAACTCGCCCAGCATGGCGTCGTGCCAGCCATAAGCATTGCTGACACAGTTCCGGTAAAGCTCGGCGATTTTGCTGTCGGCCCTGGAGGTGTGCGGCGGGTGATAAGCCATAAAGCTGTGCCCGAAGTGGTCGGGCGTGTCGAAATAAACTGCCCCAAAATCCCATTCCTGCGTTTCAAGAAGTTCGGTGGCTACGGCGTTGGTGGTCATGCCTTCGCTAATCAGCTTCGCAAGCGAGTGCAGGTTCTTGTCGCTTGTTTGATCAACCGATTCAAAATCAGGTACGAACGCCCGCAGCATTTCGCCTGTAATTTCATAAGGGCTCACACGCAGGTCGCGCAGCAAGGGGGCCAGCTCGGGCGGATGCACGCTGCCGGGCGTTACTGGCTTTTGCTCGAGATTCTCGCTCTCCACATCGCGGAACCAGTCCGACACAATCGCTCCGTTGATCGGCTCGGCCGGATGGCTCGGCCACCAGCCCACCACCACGGAACGCTTGCCCTGCTGATTCAGAATGTTCCATATCGCTTTTGTCTTACGGCCTTCAATGGTGATCGGGCGAACGGACTTGCCATCGGGCGTGACTTCAGAAAATCCACATATCCCATGTTTTGGCGGACGCTTGCCGGTGGCAATGCTTGTCCAGAGCATGGGCGAGAGCGGCGGATGAAGTGTGGCCATGTTTCCAGATACCCCCTCGCGCATCATTCTGGCCAGGTTTGGCATGACACCAGCTTCCACCAGGGGCAGAGCCACTTTCCAATCTGCAGCATCCCAACCCACCAGCAAGACTTTGCGAGCCATGGTCAAACCTTCTCCAAAACTGCTGAAGTCACACTTCCGGTCAATTCAGAAAAGCTCAGGAGGTTGATCCTGAGCGTTTCTTCAACAACTCTGAAACGACCCTGTCAAGCCACCACAGCCGTCTTGCGTTCTTTCCGCCAGCGGCGAAGGGCCATGGCCCCACCGGCCAGTGCGGCAATGCCTGAGGTGACTATGGTCGATGGCTCGGGCACAGCCGCTACAGCCGTTTGGCCTGCACCCAGAAGGCCTGTCGTCTGAGCCTGCCAGGCGTAGCTGTTCACTTTCGCCCACGTGAAGAATCCACCACCATTGAGATCCCGAATATAATTCTGGAAGTCGATATTGACCCAGCCATTGTAGGTATTGGCGTTGCCTGCGTCTTTAAATTGGAACAGCAGGTATCGATTGGTACTTACAGGATTCACCTGGCCAAGCACATTGTTACCACCGATGGTTCCTATAATGTTAGCAGATGATCGAATATTGGCTCCGGCATTGAGCCAGTTATCATTAGCGGCAAATGTTTTTGCCGCGTTGACAAGCGGACCAGCCCCACCATTCGCTGGCCTTGTATAAGTGCCTACTCTAAAATACGGCACGTTCGCATTGGCTGCAGACTTCTTGAAGACGACGCCATATAACCCGTTAAATGAAGCGCCCCCGCCCAGGCCGTCCAGATTTAATTTAAACGGTGTAGTATAACCCGATACACCATCAATTCCAACCATATTGCTGGTCGTGATCGGGCCTGAGTTATAGAAATCAATGGCCTCAGCATTCTGAGCGACTGAAGTGGCGGCACCGGCTGCTGCCATGACAGACATCAGCTTCTTTGAAGAGAGTTCGGACAAGACCGATTTGCTTGCATTCATAGCATGATCCTTGATGAGAGATACTGTAGGAACCTTGACGTTGGAAGCTGGAAGTTGCAATCTCATGGATTTTAGTCCCTGAAAGCTGGTTTCGAGAAAATCTGTCCGGCCCAGTCACCACAATGAAACTGGGCCTGATCAACCTGACACGAACCTGAAAGTTACTTGACGAGTTTAGACTTGCGGCGACGTGCCAGAACTGCCATCACGCCTGAGGCAATAGCGGCCATAGCGTATGTAGAAGGCTCGGGCACGAAATAAGGCTGGAACGCCAACCACCTTGCACCGGCAAGGTTGGTATTCGGAATGGTAAGGAGCAAGTTCCCACTGGCATCGTACTTTGTGGACGTATTATTGCCATTATTGGCTACAAAGAAATCGCCAGCGGAATCGAAGCCGATCCCAATGGGAAAACTAAGAACACCGCCACCATTAAAGACTGCATTTGCAGTGCCATCCGGATTAAATTTGCTGATGGTATTGGCACTTGCATTGGTCACATAAAGATACCCATTGCCATCTCTCGCCACGCCGTGTGGCCCGGATAAACCGTTGCCCGTGATGCGCGACTTCCATGCTCCTGAAGCGGAATCAAAGATTTCAACAGAGTTGGTGCCATAGCTGGCGACATAGAGATTGTCTTGAGCGTCCAGCACCATGCCCTGAGCGTTATTGTTACGCCCGGTGCCGGAAATCGTCATGACGTAATTCTCCGAGGAGTCATACTTCACAATATTTCCGTTTAAAAGGGAAACATAAAGATTGTTGTACTTGTCAATGGCAGCAACCTGAGCGCCCCCACCGAGGTACGTGTTGTTGATGGTGCCTGTGAAATTCATGTCTTTGTCAAACAGACTTACCGTATTATTTCCATTATTGACAATGAAAATATTCCCGGAGGAGTCTTGTGCAATTCCTGCAGGGCTGTTTAGATTTGTAGTAATTCTGCCGTAATATGTTCCAAGCTGATCAAATTTCGAGACAAATGAAGGACCTTGCCCTCCATTGGTTACGTACATAAAATCGGCCGCCCCGGCCATTGGCCCGGTGGCAACGATCAAAGCAAAGACTGCGACGAGCGATTTGAGAAAATGTCTCATGGTGAAATCATCCTTTTCGGTAGAGATTGCTGAAATACGAACTGACCAAGCAAACAGAAACGGCCCAGTGCTGTTTCTGTCAGTACACCAACCATCCAAAAAAGCCCGGCCAAGTGTGAGCAGTGGGGCTGGTACATCACTCGGCCAGGACCATTGATTTCAAGGATCAGGAAGCCTGAATCTGACGAGCCTTGCGGCGACGTGCCACAACGGCCATCACGCCTGAGGCAATAGCAGCCAGGGCGTATGTGGAAGGCTCGGGCACGGTGACGGACTGGAATGCTATGAAGGCAGGCCGTGCTGTACCTGTACTCCATGAGGTGAGATAATTGCCCGAAGAATCGTACTTGCTGATGGTTTTGTCGTAATTGGAGGCATAGAGGTTGCCTGATGAATCAAACGCGATACCACCCGGATAGGAGAGATTCGTGGTGATCCTGCTGACATATTGACCAGATGGATCAAATTTGCTGATGAATGCGGGGTTGTCTCCGGCAGAAATGTAAAGATATCCAGCGGAATCAAAAGCCAGACCGGTTGGATAGGCTTGATTCCCGCTTATATTACCGGTGTACACATTCGATGTATTGAATTTGCTGGTCGTGCTTCCAATAATATTGGTGGCATAGAGCGTATTCGAGGAATCAAATGCCAGTCCGTGGGGTTGGTTTAAATCTCCGTTTCCAAAGGTTGACTGAAAGACACCCCCTGAATTGAACTTGCTGATACTGCTAGTGCTCCAATTCGCGGCGAAGAGGTTTCCCGTGGGATCGATCGCCAAGCCACGTGGGTCGGATAAATTCGCATTGATATTGCTGACGTATGTACCGGACGCATTGAACTTGCTGATCGTGTTGCCAGTTTGATTCGCAACGTACAGATTGCCAGTTGAATCGAAAACCAGACCTTGTGGGTTGCTGAGATTCGTGTTGGCAAAGGTCGATGCCGTAGCAGCGATCACATTGCCGTCAATGCCAGTGGTGTCGTATTTGACAATAGTGTTGTCGTCCAGCGAGACATAGAGAAAATCGGCCGCCCCGGCCATTGGCCCGGTGGCAACGATCAAAGCAACGACTGCGACGAGCGATTTGAGAAAATGTCTCATGGTGGCGTTCCCTATCGAGGAAGATTGCATGACAAGTGGAGCATCCTTGCTTTCCCCAGTCTCACCAACACCTGGCAAGATTGACCATCTGCGTAGAGTTCGCAGGTCCTAGTAGATAAGCAACCGAAACTGGGGTGATCTGGATAAAAAAGGCGAACTTTTTTTCGTATATCGACCGAAAATTTCCGTAAGCTGTTTTATAATATCAAGTTAAAATTTTCGCGAAACTTTTTTCCGGATAGTCCTGTCGTGTATAGGGCGAATGGATCCGGGGCGTTTGGGCGATCTGGCGAACTTTTCGTTTGGGTAAGGGCCACTTAGGAGCAGCGGGTGCGTAAGCATGGGTGCGTCTGGAAAAGGGCTCGATCAGTGATTGGTTCGCCAGGCCTTGTCACCACACTTTCGAAAACCAAAGCTCATCGCCGGGCTTCAATCTAACATGTGCCCTTGCTTGCTGTGCGGTATGGCATGAAAGGCCTCGCGTGGGGCGTTGGACAGGTGCGTGGCTATCGCTGCAGCACCCGCGCGGAGTTATTTTAGGAACAGGCGAGAAACAACTTCAGGTTTTGGGGTGATGTGGCACCAGCGGAGACATCTATGTATAGGAATGTCAGAAGGACATCTACAGCCCTCCCTCGCCAAGCCGGCTTGAGGCCATTGCTCTCAAAGGTCAGGATTGTTGGGTTGGGGGAAGTAGGCATGTTCTCTGGACATCGATAAACCCAGAAGCATTGATCTTCTGGCTCCGGAGGAGACACCTAATCAAACCACCCCATTTGTAAGGCTTGATGGGGTAAAAGCATCGGTTGGTTTTAAAAACGATAGTTGTTTTCGGCCTGATTCTGAGTCAGGAAATCAAAAGCCAGCCAGGCCCGCCAATGCGAGAAACCGGGCCGGCTAGCCCATCAGATCAGTGAAAAGGCGAAGAAGCAATTTGCCAGTCAGCAAAAATCAACCCTTCCGCGCCTTGCGGCGGCGTGCAATTGCGGCCATCACGCCCGTGGCAATGGCGCCCAGGGCATAGGTGGAAGGCTCGGGGACGGTGACGGTTGAGAATGTGATCGATTTTATCTCAGATAAAACATTGGTACCGGCTGTAAATGTCCCGGCCAGGGTGACAGTATCACCTGGGTTCATGATCTTTGTTCCGGCAAATGTATAGGTACCAGCCGGAACCAACGTATTACCGGTGGAAGTGCCAGTTCCGCCGTTGAGCGAAAAAGTACCTGTTGTGCCACCGTTTC